>JAEOTW010000039.1 GCA_016839655.1 Promethearchaeota archaeon
CGTCACAATTGTATTAACCTGGTATTTCACAGATCTTAAAAACATTATTAAAACAGAATCTAAACAAGAACAGACAATAGTACAAGAAGAAATCAAATTAAGACCAGAACAAATTGAATATTAAATTTAATATTATTCAAATAGTTGAGGAGTAAATAAATATTAATTATTAAATTAATTTCTTAAAAATATTCTAAAGGAATTTTAAATCTTAATTCTCACCATGACGAAAGGGATTATTATATCAGGTGGTTGGGGTACCCGTTTGCGTCCGTTGACTTGTACAATACCCAAATCATTAATACCTGTTGTAAACAAACCTGTAATTGAACGACAAATGTTATTATTAAAATCAGCAGGTATTACTGATATAATTTTAGCAGTTAGCATAATGGCAGATACTATACAAAAGTTTTTTAAGGATGGGAAGCGTTTAGGAGTTAAAATTCAATATACTGATGAAAAAGAACCATTAGGAACAGCTGGTGCTGTAAAATTAGCTGAAGACCATCTAAAAGATGATAATTTCTTTATGTTGAATGGTGACGTTATTTTAAATTTTGATTTTAAAGAAATGATTAAAGTTCATCAAAAAAATAAAGGATTGGGAGTAATAGCTAGTAAAATTGTTCCTGATCCTTCAAGATATGGCGTTATTATTGCTGATGAAAAGTCAAATAAAATAATAAAATTTCTTGAAAAGGCTGATTATAAACCTCCAGATGGAGAAAATATACCAATGCCTATTAATGCAGGAGTTTACCTTTTGGAACCAGATATTTTTCAATATATTGCACCTAAAAAAAAGGTTTCAATGGAACGTGAGGTTTTTCCCGTACTTTCTAATGAAGAAAAATTATATCATTATTCAATTCCGGGAATTTGGAAAGATATTGGCAAACCCGGAGAATTATTAGAAGGAAATATTCAATTAATGAATGACATTTTAAAAAACCTAAAAGAGAAAAAAGACAATTTAATTGATGAAAATCTAGATATTGAAGGAAAAGCTCTAATATATCCTCCGGTTACTATTGGAAAAGATGTGGTTATCAGAAAAAATTGTCGAATAGGCCCAAATGTAATAATTGGTGATAATGTATATATCGGAGCAAATACAGAAATTAAGAATACATTGATTTATAACAAGACTTACATATCAGAGAATTTTAAATGTGAAAAAGCTATTATATCAGATAATTGTTTAATTCATAATGGAGTCCTGTTAAGGGGGAATAATGAGAATTTAATAATTCTTTCTTCTTTTGTAGAAGTGTTAGATAATGTAAAGTTAATAGCTCCCTCTAATTCTTCACTAACAGTGTGCCATCATGATGTAGTGAGACTAGATGTGGACTAATATAAGAAGTTAAATCTCTTCACGGAGTTTCATTATCTTTTTTTTTAATTTTTTAATTCGAGAATCTGAAACATTGTAAATTAGAAAACTCTCAAGTATTTTTAGTGCCTTTTGATAGTATTGAATGCTATTAATAAAATCACCATTCTTCTCAGCATTTTCTCCTGCTTCTAAATTAAAATCTAGTTCTATTTGCTTGACTTCTTTATCTAATTCCAATAATAGCTTTGAGATTTTGTCTATATCCTGTTTAAAATTAAACTCCTTTGCTAAAAATAAAGCCTTTTTATACTCATCCTCAGCCACTTTATAAGCTAAAGATTTTTCAGCAACTTTTCCTTTCTTTACCAAACCTTTAATCATTTTATAAGCAGAATTTTCATCCATCTCTTCAGCTTGTTCCTTTAATTTATCAAAATCTGAATTAGTGATTAATATAGAAGAGATAGGCTTGTATTTAGCAACTTTTTCTTCGTGAGCCTCTTGAATCATCTCAATATTGCTCACTGCTGTTTCTAATGTAGTAGGACTAAATATTTTATTTTCGACTAATTGATATATTTGATATAAAATATCATTTGCCTCTATATTAACAATTTTTTTTACTTGATTCAGTAAATTGTATATGAAGAAGAATTGTTTTGAGGCTAGTAATTCTTTCGCAATATTAACAATAGCCTTTTGAATTTGATTTTTTTCAATGCTCTGCAAATCTTTTGGAGCAATTGAATGAGTCAAGGTCATGGGAAAAACTAATTTTATCTCAAACGAGTCAACTATGAACTCAACCATATTTTTTGAAAAAAAAATTCCTGCTGTTCTAAAATTATATAACTCTTTACTAAAGATTTCTTCGAATTCGAGGATGAATTGGATAACTTGATTTTTCATATTTTCAGAAGCTTTATGATCAAGCATTAAGCAGAGTCGTATAACTTCTCCATCTCTCAACAATATATTGAAGTTTTGATACTGAAACTCATAAAAATTATGATGACTTGTTGAATATGAATTTTCATATGAAGATGTATGGGATTCGGAAAAAGTAATATTTGCTTGAATAAACCCACTCAATAAATCAGCGTTTATCTCTTCTCCTGAAATAGGATAATTTAATAAGGTCAAACCCGATTCATTATCCATAATTATAATATGCCTAATATTCAGAACATCTAAAAATTTCCGCCATATTAACTCCCGTTCCATCTGAGCTCGTCTTTCATAAGAATCTATTTCATATACTTCTAAATTCGAATCAATTTCAAACCCAAGTTGTTTTAACTTATTTTTAATACAAGTCATACAGAATTTAGGGTATTTTGAACACTTTTCTTTAATTTTACCGCAATTAAAACCTAAATGGTCAATCTCAAAGAAAACCATGAGAGAATCAACATTTTATTGAGTTTATGTAAAATAAGAATGAATTTTTTCAGGCTTTATAGTGATATCAAATTCAACTCTTATTTGGTTAAACATGAATTAACGATCATTTAAATTTTTAGGACAAAAACCGATTCTGAGATAATAACATGAACTTCATTCTTGTTCAACTTTTCCATTTAGGGTGTATATGCAATAATAATTAAACTTAAATTTAAAAAGTCAAAAAAATTAATGCTAATAGATTAAATAGATAATTAAAACTCTTTGTTGTATTAATTTGCCAGATTTTCAAATAAATGATGATTGGATATTAAATCGAATCTCTTCTCAAAGCACCAGTTTTGCTCAATGGGTAGGTAATCTTTTAAAAACGGTTGAAAAATCTTTAGAAAACGCGCCTCCCGAAGTCACTAAAGAATTTAAAAAAACTAAGGAACTTGACTTGAAAGATTTAGATAAAGAATTAGCTTCAGTTCAAAAAGAATTATCAAACTTAAAAGGCATTGGTAAAATGTTTTCGGGTTTTGGAATGAAAATACTTAGACAAATCCAAAAACCTATGGAACAAGAAATCAAAAAGTCTCTTCAAGATGTAGAAGGTTTAGGATCAATCCCTGATTTAGATTTTATTACAGGTAAACGTAAGGATTTATCAACTGCTCTTTATGATGTATCCAAAGAAAGAGGAATTGAATCAGAGGGATTATTATACTTAATACGGGCATTACCAGATCTTGAAGCTTTTCTTTATAGTACAAGTGTAAAGAAATATTATCGAGACCATACTGAACATGCGCTTCGTGTGGCAGTATTAGGAGATTTTCTATTAGAACAAGATCTTGGTCAAGGAGCTCTTGAGAGTGTAATTTCTGACTTGACAGAAATAGATAAAACGCTTCTTAAAGAGAAATTTTGGTGGATAACCGGCTTGATTCATGACATCGGTTATCCTTTGGGAAAGATGACAACAGCTGTCAACTATTCACTTGTTAATCAACTTTTAAAATGTTATCCTACAATTGATTTAGAATTTATTCCTTTTGAAATTAATTTAGCATGGAAGGGTGAACAAGAAGAATATTTAAAGATATTAGAAGAGGGACTTTCTAAAGAAGCCCGTTCTTTAATAAGAGAAGGTGCGGGATTCAAATATCAAAAATTGTCTTCGCAAAATTCTCATATATTTTTAACTCGACCAGAAGGTCATCCGGAATTTCAATATAAAGATCCAGTAGAACTTGACCATGGTGTTATATCTGCACTTTCTCTTCTAAAAGGACTTGGTTCTCCGCAAGAAATTAAGAAAAATGACGAATTTAGGGGATATATTTTAGCTGCGAGAGCAATCGCATTACATAATTTTAAAGCCCAACTTAAAGATTATGTATTTGATAAGCAACCATTGGCATTCTATTTAATGTTAATAGATGAATTACAAGAATGGGGTCGACCAATTCCAATTCAAATACGTGATACTTATTTTACAACTGAATTAGAAAAAGTTACATTATTAGATGATCTTCTGCTAAATTTAGATGAATTTGCTTGGTCAATGCAATTTGAAAATCAACAGGCTAAAGCTCTAATGCAATTTAATTTCAAATTATTTTCAAATTATAAAAAAAAAGCATTTGGAAGATTGAATAGCGGAGAAATGTTCCCAAAAACTACTATTAATCTTCAAGATATTGAAATTATGAAAGGTGACAAGGATAGGAAGAAAAATTTAATTGCACAAGATACTATAATAATCTGAGTTGATTCAAAAGCATGGAAGATTTAAAGGAAAATGGCTTGAAGATATATAACATGATATTTGAAAGAAAGAAAAGCGTTGAAATTGATGAGATTGAATACCCAATTAAGAAATTTTCAAGTGGAGTAAAATATGTAGATCTTTTTGGATATAGGTATATAGAACAAAACCGCAACAAAAAATCAGAATGGGGTAAAAAAGCGAGACAAGGCCATAAAATCATGTGGATTATTAAAGGACGACGTTATATCGCGCAAATTTTTGATGGAGAATATAAAGACTTAAAGAAGTAATCAAGAGACGTTTTAAAAATTAGTAAAAAGAAAAAAAAATAATTTAATTCATTTAAAATAAAGATTAGCTTCAGAGACAACTTTTATAATTATTAAATCCTTTCATTTGAAAGGGGAGAATTCCTCTAAAAATTGGACCCCATTTTATTTTTATTTTATAGTAATTATCATTTTAATAGTGAGATATAATGGAAGCTGAAATAAGAATAGATGCAAATTATTATGAATTTTTGGAACTAGTTCAAGGTATCTCCAAAAATTCAGTATCTATTCAAAAGACGCTAATAAAAATAATTTATGAGAATTTTGATATACAAAAAGTTAGACATGATTTAGACAAGAAAATCTCATATCTTGACAGACTATTAATTAGATAAATATCAAATATCAAGGTTATACCATTTCCATTTCCATATTGAGTATATTCTTTTGAATATACTCTTTAATTTTTTAAATTTCCTTTAAGTTTTTCAGCAACCAGTTCTAAATATGATTTTCTAATAGATTCTTCTTTCTTAATACCGAGCTTACTCAAAAAATCAAAAAGAACACCTCTAGTCTCCTCGAGATTTTCATCAGAATCTAATAAAAATTCAACTTCTAGGAAATATTGATCTAAAATAGGCAAGTAATCTAATAACCCTTCTATATAATAATTTTTAAATTCGAATTCATATAATTCTCTTTGTTTCTTAATGATAAAGACTTTTTGAAATCCCAATTCTTCCAATATTAACTCCATTTTTTGTATATCATCTATTATGATATCAATTTCTTTACGAGTTTTAGTAAAAAGATCCATCTTCTTACCCTTATAAGTAATAAAATGATTAATCACCCGTTTTGTTTTGTCAGCAATTTTATGAAACTCAATAGATTTCCTTAACCGTAGAGTTTCATCTGTCTCTTTAAAGTCTCTTAAACCTTTAGGCATATTAAAATATGTGTCTTCGTGAAGAAGCGAAAGTTTATAGACTCCATTATTTTCCTTGAACTTTTCTAATAATAAATCTGGATTTGTAATTTTAACTTTAATTTCGACTTCGATCATGAGATTAATTTTCTCTCTGATAACAATTATAATTCATTATTTTTTATTAGTATTAATACTATGAAATCGAGATGATGGATTAATTTCTCAAATACATCAAGATGCTAGAGAACTTGCTAAAAAATATGATTACCTTCCCTATATGGTTGAAAGATATATTCAATTCTTAGGTTTAGAACAGACAATAGATTATTTAGAAGCAAGTGAAAACCCATTAACTCCATCAATTCGAACTAATACACTTAAAATATCACCCTTAGCCTTAAAAAAAAAAATTAGAAAAAAAAGGATTTGAGATAGAACCAATTGAATGGGTTCCATATGCTTTCAAAGTATTAAAAGCACCTCATAATTTGGGATCTTCCCATGAATTTCTCCAAGGTTATTATTATTTACAAAATGTAGCTTCAATGGTTCCGGCAATTGTTCTTAATCCCAAATCTAGTGATACAGTCATCGATATGTGCGCTGCTCCTGGAAGCAAAGCGTCTCATCTAGCTCAATTAATGAATAATAAAGGTAAATTAATATTAATAGATAAGTATAAAAATCGGATTCCTGCTCTGGAAGTGAATCTACGCAGATTAGGAATAATTAATTCTCTTGTATTAAATTTTGATTCAATTAATCTTCCTAATTTAAACATTAAAGCAGATAAGATTTTATTAGATGCTCCATGTACAGGAGAGGGGCTTATCAGACAGGATCACCAAAGAAAGAAAAGTAAAAATATAAAAGATATTGAGAAAATGGCTTCAATTCAAAAAAAATTACTTAGTGCAGGTTTACAAATGCTAAAACCAACAGGTGAACTTCTCTATAGTACATGTTCCATTGCTCCTGAAGAAAACGAGTTAGTTATAAACGATATCTTGGAGCGGGATCCAAACTTTTCAGTATCGGAAATTAGTAAATCTTTCGGTGTTAGTGGACTTAACAAAGTATATGGCAAATTATTAAGAGATAGCTTAAAACTATCGCAGAGGTTATATCCTCATATCCATGATACAATTGGGTTTTTTTTATGTTTAATTAAAAGAGAAGGAGATTAAATATTTTCTATTGTTTTTCTCTTAGGTAAATCCCCTTATCACTAAGGTTAATTGCAATAGGTTCTTCTGGTTTCAGATCTTGAAATTGATTGCCATTTACAACAGCTCTACTAATCGAAATTACCTCTTGCTCCTCATTAAGAATGAATAAAATATCATTAACTTTAAAATTATAAGATTTTTTTTTAAGCATTTTCTTTAAAATATTATTTCCATAAAGAATTGATTTTTCTCCATGACTACTAATATTTAATTGCACATTTGGAGGAATTAAATTTCTTAATAGTAGAAATTCTGCACCCTCTATACTAATAAAGAATTTTCCTTTTTTTATAAAACCGAAATATAACCCTCCTGAACTAATTGTACCTTTGAGTTTCGTATTTTTTATAAGTATTTGTAGATCTTTAGAAAATAAATGAATTTTAGGAAAATCATTATAAGATTTCTTTTCTTTCATAATTACGTATAAATCTTCTTTAAACTCTTTTAAATTAGAATCAAATTTTAAAGATAATGCTGATAAAGAAGCTTGAATTATTTCAGTTTCAATTTGATTTATATTTCGTATTTTTTCAAAATCTTTCATTATTGATGAAAATAAAAAGAATTAAGAAGTTTTATTATTATTAATCAATAAAGATATTAAAAAATAGTGTCATTCATTAAAATTTTTGATTAAAGAAGAAAGAAGGATTAAATCGTGTATACGCTTAAAAGAGTAAAATGGATTAACCAAACCCATAATAAGTTAATGGAGGTGTAATATCCTGGGTATTCGAAAAATAGAGGACGAGATAGATCTAAAAGAGGCTATGAAAAAAAAGGCAGCTGAACTCAAAATGAAAGAAATGCAATCAAAAGCTTCTGTTGATAAATTTACTAAAGATCGACTTCGAGATCTGGCAAAGAGACATGGTGTTTTATTAGCATTAACTCCAGAGTTAAGACAAGAGGTAAAAGAATTACAAAAAAAATTTAATATTCCCTCTTCAAAAATTATAACTGAACAAATTACAGAACATGATGTACTCAGGAAATTCTCAAAAATTGATCACGAAAAATTAGGCATGTTAGCATATCAGAGAGTTTTAATGAGTAAGGAAGAAACTGGTGGAATAATTCCATTATCAGAGGTATTTGAATTAGTACACACAGGAATTTTGAAAGGAAATGTAGAAATCAAGGATGTTGAGAAAGCTTTGAGACTCTTGAAAAAGACAAGAGTGATTGATGATATAACTCAATTGGATTCAGGGGTTGTAATGGTAAGATTTTTTCCAATTCAATACACGGGTGATGAATCTAAAGTTGTAGAATTAGCGAAAGAAAAGGGAGTACTCACTTTGGAGGATGTGTGTGTAAATTTGGAATGGTCGCAAGATCGAGCGATAAGAGCACTAGAATCACTAGAAAAAACAGGAATAGCGAAATTTAGGGAAAATATTTTAACTGGGAAACAGTGGTACTTTCCCTCTTTATAAAAGAATTGCTTTTTATTCTAATTGAATCTTGAACGCTTTTTGGCCATTTTCTAGTTTTAGGATTATAGCTTTTCGATTTTTAGCCAAAATTTTAAATATTTCTTCCAGATCTTCAAGTGGGAGAGAACTGAAATCTTCTTGTGTTGCTTCTCTTAATTCATAAATCATTACAGGCTCAATCTTTCCATTCTCATAACACCATTTGTATATATCATCGGACCATGCTTCGAGAGTTTTCCAGTATACTCTTAATCTATTCTTTTCTTTTGAGAGCCATTTTGCTTGGTTTTGACTAATTAATTGTTCAGCAATTTCTAATATATAATGTTCTCTATTAGTAAAATTAGCAAATGGTTTTTCTGAACTTATTTCTCTAATATAAATAATATGAAGAACAGCAAATCTAGCGTAATCAAAAAGAACTTTTGCCCATTCTACTCTCCAAGAAGTATAATCATTTTTATTCTGCTTTTTGTTTGGCATTGAGTACATAAATTTTTTACGTTCTTCTTCAAGCCAAGGATAAGCCTTCAATAAATTTTCATAGGATGTTAATTTTCTTTCAATTAGTCCCTTTTCACCAAGAATTTCTTCTTCGAGAGTTTGTAATTCCGCTTCGACCTGATCGGCGTGCTGGCGATATAATTTTTGATCAATTTCACCTAATTTAGAAGATAATATATTTTCCAGTTTATCAAATTCTTCTTCTAGATAATTTAATTCAGTAGATTTAATATCTTCTTCTTTAATGATATGCTTTTGAGTGGCTTCAATTTCCAATTGTTCTTTTTCCTTCTTTAATTCTCTTAATCGAGCAAGCTCTTTCCTTAATTCTTCTAACTCCTTTTCTACTCTTTCTTTTACTTCCTTAGGAATTTCTGTAGCGTTTTCTCTCTGCCTTTCCATATCAACCATCAAAACTTTTTAAATTTCTCCGAATTCTTCTGCCCAGGCGTTATATTGCTTTAATAAAGCAGCATGTGTCATTGGTTTGACTTTTTTAAGAGTTTTTTTAAAATCTTTTAAATTGATATCTCTTACGTTAACTTCTTTGTCAGAATCTTCCAAAAGGCCACTCATATCTAACTCACGTACGGGTAACATTATTACTTCACGACAAATATTTGCAATATCTCTGCCCGAATATCCTTCAGTCCTTACTGCCAACTCAACGAAGTCTTCATCTGTTAATGCAGAATCCACTCCCTCTGTATGAATTTTAAAGATTCCTGCTCTTGCTTTCAAATCAGGAAGAGGAACGTGCACTCTTTTTTCAAATCTACTTAACATAGCATTATCAATATCCCAAGGACGATTTGTTGCCCCTAAAACCAATAGTGGCTTATCATGAGTTGATTTTAACCCTTGTATTTCACTTAAGAGCTGTGTTTTAACTCTTCTTTCACCTCCACTTTCTGCGCCTTCTCCTCGTTTTGTTGCTATTGAATCTATCTCATCCATAAATATTAAACTAGGTGACTTTAATCGGGCAACTTTAAATAAGGAACTTATTAATTTTTCACTCTCTCCTAACCACTTGCTCAGTAAGTCTGCGGATGATGCACTAAAAAAAGTTGCTTTACATTCTGTAGCGGCTGCTTTGGCCAACAATGTCTTTCCACATCCAGGTGGACCAAATAGTAAAATTCCAGACCAAGGTTTTCTAGCACCTGTAAATAATTGTGGTTTTACTATAGGTAAAACTATTGCTTCTCTTAAAGCTTGTTTTACATTATCCAAACCTGCAATATCTTCCCAATTAATATTAGGAGACTCGGTAACGATTGTTCCTGATATTGTATCAATAAGTTCCTGCTCTTCTGAAGATACAGCGCCAGATTCAGAATCAACCCCTCCCTCATCTTTAGAACCAATGGATTTAGTAAAGTGTCTAGCACTCCTAGGTCCCCCCAAATGAGATTTTAGAATTTTAGCACGATCTACGTATTCTTCAATATTCCGCTTACACAAATTTCTCATTTGAGGATTTTTATTATATTGCATAAATTGCATTAATATTTCGGCTGCACGCTGATATTTATTTATAGCCTGCCTATACTTACCCTGATTATCTAATGCAACTGCCTCTTTCGCAGTTTGAACAGCATACTGATAAAGCTTTGAATCTACTGATGACATAATAACTATATTAAAATAATTATACTATTTATAGCTAATCTAATCTGATATTTAATAATAATAATTTTATCAGTATATATCAAATTTTCTGTTTAAACAAGGAGAATAATCTCAATACATAATAAATAATTATTGGTCTCCAAAAATAATTATATAAGACCGAAGTTTTATATATTATATACAAGAATTAATTCGAGAGTTATTAAAATGGGTTTTCTAAAAGACTTAAGTGGTTGGTTATCAGGTGGAAAGCGAGGTAAGAATACGGTTCGCTCTGCTACAGTCAAATTAAAAGTGTTTAATAAACGGCTAATGAGACAGACAAAGAAAATGGAAATGAGCGCAAAGCTAGCTCGCGATAAAGCTGTTAATTTACGAAAGCAGGGTGATATGCAAGGATCAGAATTTCACGCGAGAAATTATCTCCAAGTAAAGAAGCAAGCGCGTGCAATTGACCTCTTCAGAACAAATCTTGAAGGAATGGTATTCAAATTAGAACAAGCTCATGCTGTAAAGGATATTGCTGATATAATGAAAGGGATTGCCTCAAGCCTAGGTGCATTAAAGAACCAGCTTTCTATACCTCAACTTACAGAATTGATGACTTCAATTGGAGTAGATATGGAAGATTTTGCTGTCACCGAGGAAATCACAACCGATGGAATAAATGATGTAATGGTTGACACTGCCGTAACTGATAATGATGTCAAGGATGTTTTAGGTGAAATAGATGCTGAAATCCAAGTAGAAATGGGAGTGGCACTACCTACTGCGGGTTCTGATGAAAAAATAGCCGAGTTAGAAAAAGAATTAAATCGTCTTAAATCAGATGAATAAAAAAGTATTTTTTTTAATTCTAAATTATCTTTATTATCGTTTCTGATATTTTCTATTTTCAATTTTAATATTAGTATAAAAAGCTATTTATTTTTAGATTAAATTTAAAAAGATAAATATCATTATTAATCTAATTCGAATCATTTTATAAGTAAGATGCCGGAATATTCATTTAAAGTTATCATTATTGGACCTCCAGCTGTAGGGAAGACAAGTCTTCTAAATAGGTTTGTACATAATGAATTTGACTTAAGTTATAAACTGACTATTGGCGTAGACTTTTTAACCAAGACTTTGGAATATCAACCATCAAATAAAGCTAAACTCCAAATTTGGGATATAGGGGGTCAAGAAAGATTTAAATTTTTGCATCGTAGTTTTTATGATGGGGCATTTGGTGCATTAGTTGTATTTGATCTTACACGACAACAAACATTCTCAGGGATGAAAACATGGATTTCAGAGATGCGAAGTATTTTAGCAGATGATATACCTAAAATAATAATTGGGAATAAAGCAGATTTAATACCTGATATTGGCCTGGTTATTGATAGGAATGAAGTAGAAGAATATTCAGAAAATCATGGGTGTATCTATATTGAAACGTCAGCTAAAACCGGAGAAAATGTTGAACTTGCTTTTCAAGAACTCACACTTCTAATGGTAAAGAGAATGGTAAATCTAATTAATAGTAGTAAAGAAAAACTATAACAAAAAGTAAACCGGAATTTAGTAAAAATCTATACTTTTTCTTTTAAAAAAAGCAATTCTAGGCAAAATTATTAAAAGACTATTTTCTATTTTAAATTTATTCTATATACCAAATTTATGAATTTATTTAGTGAAAATTATGGATTTTCCAGAATTAATTACGATCGGAAGCAATACTTTAGATATTATAATTGATATTGATGATATCTTGCGCTTTGAATTGTTTGATAAAGAAATCATAAAAAAATATACAGCTATTGAATATTCTCGTAAATTGAATGTTAAAAACGTTAGATTTATACCAGGAGGATCAGGTGCTAATATTGCGGCAAATTGCTCTATGCTAGGATTAAAAAGTGCATATATTGGGGTAATGGGTAATGATTTTTCCGCAGAAATCTGTTTAACTGATATGAAGAAAAGAGGAGTAGATTTATCACAAGTAATTCAGACTGATAAAGATACAACAGCACTATCAATTATCCTAAAAACTCCATGGGGAAAAGATCGAAGTATTTTAGCCTATAAAGGAGCTAATAATCTATTAGAACCCTCTGACGTTAATGAACAACTATTTAATAATATTAAAGCGTTTGCTTGGACATCTTTAACCACTGATAATGGTTGTAAAGCCATAGAAAAAGCAATAACTATTACTAAAGATAAGGGAGGTATAGTATTTGCTGCTCCAAGTATGTCAATCATTAAAAATGCCCCAAATTGGGCAAAGATCCTGATTTCAAATTCTGATGTTGTATCTATGAATTTAGAAGAAGCACAAGAGTTTACAGGTGAAAGTAAAAAAACACTCATGATAAAGAACTTTTTAGATATGGGCATAAAACTCATTTCTATTACTGATGGACCAAATGGTTCGATTATTTCAGATGGAAAGATTATAATAAATAGCGGTGTTTATAGTGCGGGAAAAGTTGAAGATACAACAGGTGCAGGAGATGCTTTCTTAACTGGAATCTTAATCTCTCGGTTAAACAATTTTTCTCTTGAGATTACATCGAAAATGGCGACAGCGATGAGTTTCCTAGAATGCAAAGAAGTTGGTGTTCGAGAAGGATTGCCTAATAGCTTGCAAGAACTTGAAACATTTGTTAATAATAACACAATTAAACAGGTAATTTCGGAGATTATCTAAGAAATAATAAATTGGTTGCTAATTATGAAAAAATCGAAATATACAAAATCTTTTGTTATTTTTTGTGTATATTGTGTATTCTGGGTGGGAATCTCTATTGCAATGTCAATAATCTCAGACTCTATAAATTTATCACCAATCATCCCATTTAGAGATGCTGGTTTAGAAACTGGATTTATATCTATTTTGTTCATACCTTTAGCATCAATAGTGGGTACATTAATAGGAGGTTATTTGTTTACTCCATTGTTCCTATATGTACATACAAAAATCTTTAGAAAACGGTATCAATATGGAATATATTCAAAACCAGATTATAAGAAATTTGAGTTTTCATCACAAGGTTTATTTACTTCATTAATGGCAATAAACATTTCATTACTTTTATTAAATCCAGAGATTGTTCTTTTTATTACTAGAACTACTGACAATTACGCGGTCGCATTTGTTGTTCTATTAATCTTTACATTTACATTCACTAATATATTGTTTTCTCCAACTTGGTTTTTAATGGATTCAGGAATTTTATATTCAAACAAATTGAATTTAAATAAGACCAATAAACCTCTCGAAATTAGATCTGTAGGTAGATGGTATGAGCAATTTTTAAAAGGATATGCTGGTGTATCTGTTTTGCTGTCTTATGTTGAATTTATTGCGATCTTTTTCCCTGCAACTGCTGGAGATCTTCCTCTTTTCATTACATTACTGATAATATTTATACCATTTCCGTTTATAATGGTAATTCCTTCAATTCCGGCATTAATAATGTTGGATAAAATTAAAGAAAAAAGAACCAATTACGTTTTAAAAAGGGCAAGAAAGCTTGGAATTACTGATACAATGGAAGTTTCAATTGGTCTAAAAAAAGATAACTAAAGTCTTTTCTTTTTATTTCTTTTTACTTTTTCAGAATAATTAAATTTTAATTTTTTAAAAGATTCCTATTATTATCACATATGCGCTCTTAGTATAGTGGTGATTATGCCAGTCAATCATTTCTTTATTAACGAATGATTGGGCAATGTTGCCAACTTGGCGGCCCGGGTTCAATTCCCGGAGGGCGCATATTTTTAAATTTATCTTTTAAGCAATAGAATTCTCAGAAGGAAATTAGAAAAAAATAATAATTTAGATTAATCAGACCAGAAGTCTTTCGCTAAGCTTCTTCGTTTTTCCCATAGTACATTTTTTTCAGAAAATCCTATTATCCCTCCACCCTTGTCTGCATCTTTAATTTGCCACATTCCACTGACTGCTCCTGTTAATGCTCCAGATAATACTTCAAATCCTTGTGCTGTATATAAATCGCATTCAACTCCGCGATTAATAATAAATTTTAATTGTCGTAAACCTTGCTGATTCTTCGAGTCTAAAACTTCAAGTAATTTTTCAACTTCTAAATCAAGTTGATCATTAGGGACAACACGATTCCATAGATTCCAATCAACAGCCCTTCTTGCTGAATATAAAGCGCCTATTAGATTTATTTCTTTGGCTCGACGCCTACCTATTAGTCTTGCTAAGCGTGTGGTTCCTCCCCAACCGGGAGTGATACCAACATCAACTTCGGGCATACCCCATTTAGCGCGCTCTGTAGCAATAACAAAATCGCACACCATTGTAATTTCCAATCCTCCTCCCACAGCATAACCGTCAACTGCTGCGATCGTAATTTTATCCAATTCTTCTAACTGATTTGCCATATTTTGATAATAACGAACACGACGCGTGATATCGTTAGCATTACCCCATTTCATCATTTCCTTAATATCATCTCCAACACTGAAGTTATTACCAGCACCTTTAATAACAAGAAATTTTATTTTTGTTGACTGGCGAGTTTTTTCAATAGCACATACAATCTCGTCTGAAAGTCGCATACTTAATGCATTCAATACTTTCGGTCTATTAAGTGTAATCCATCCGACTTTTCCTTTCTCTTCATATATTAATTGTTCAAATTCCATAAATTAAATTTCAATGATCTTGTTATTAAACTTTTTTTATACAGAGAAATTTTAAAATTAGATAATACTTGAATTGATATCTCCCAGAGAATATTGAGGAACTCCCTTAGTATGTATGAATTATCGTGAAAGGTCTGTTTCACGAAATTTATTACCAATAATTAATAACCTTATGGTTTCGAAAATAGTGATTTTAATTCAACAAATCACTTTAAAATTTTAAAAAATATTCTTAAGATTATTAATTAATTTAAATTACAAAAGGCCAAGGAGATCAGAAACTCCTCCGATCTTAGGCACATCGACTTCAAAATAATGACGAACAATATCGAGTAAAAAATTTAAATAGGGCATTGCGATTTTTTCATCATACTGTTCTGAAAGAGATTTAATTAATAATTTTGATGTGAGTGGTTTTCCTTCAGAGTTTTCAATTATATTGCATATGGAATTAGAAAACTTATATGCTTTATTTATTTCATTTCTTAGTATGATTAAACCTGCCATTAAATCATACTCAGCGAAGAATTTTTGAACGATGGATTGCTCAATTTCTAATCTTTTTGGATTTATTATTTTTTCCTTATCTCTGATAACTTTACGATTTCTAAAAATTAGATAATCTTCAAATTCATTTTGGCTACTTCTATAATCCATTTCAGATAATATTTTTAAATCAAAATCAAATGAATTCTGTGTAATATATTTGAAGAAATTTATTATATGATTATAGAGAAACTCCTGATCCAGAAGAACTAAAGTTTTTTTTCTTAGAAAAATGGCTTTTAATATATATGTCATTAATGTATCAGGGATATTTAATTTAATCAAGTCAAACTTTATAGTTTCTGTTTCTGGGGCGATTAATTCTTCATTTCCAACACTCTCTTCTCCTTCGGGAAGTTCGATCTTAAAATCTGCTACTAAACAGTCTCTTACAATTAGATTTTTATCTACGTATGCTATAAATGAATGTTCACATATCATCCCAGTAGCTATATTGATTGCGAGGAGTCCTTTTGAAACACTTTTTGTTGCATCATCGGAAATCTCTATATGATCCCATTTCGAGCAGAGTGGACACCGAACTTCAATTCTCGCCATTTTAACTCAAGAAATTAATATAATTGATTAGAAAATTTTTATATATAATAATAATCGTTTTATTACAATCTTATATTTCTATAATAAATGTTGTATTATCACTTAATAAATTTGTTTTATAACAGAGTAAATGGTGAGTTTTATCATAGTTTTAAATTCTTCTAACTCGACCATAATTTCTCTCAATTAAATTCGCAACAAGTAGAATAAATATTGCACTAATAACTTCTGCTGTCAGAAATGCCATAGAATTATCTAAGAATACTACAGAGATTAAGAATGTGATAAAAAAGAAGATATTGAAAAGTATAAAAACTATCAATAAAGGTTTTGTAACTGGAAAATCTAAAAATCTCTTTAATTTTGAACTTCTACTGATCGTTTTTCGAAATCTGCTTCTTAATTTTTCTCTTCTCTCAACTTGGGCATAACTTTCAAAAATAATAAGAGTAGCATAGAAAAGTGCCACCCAAATTCCAATTGGAATTAAGATTGCTACTATATGATTTCCCATAGATAAGAAATATTGACCTATGTAAATAAAATATAATTGGGATATTCCACTCATTCCTAATAGGAGTAAAAGGGAACCAAAATATTCTTTTGAAGTCCAACGAATTCTAATCGGCATTTTTCTGTTACCCTAAATGTTTAATGGTGGGCCCGGCGCGATTTGAACGCACGACCTTCCGCACGTCAAGCGGACGTCATACCGAGCTAGACCACGGGCCCAGACTTTAATAATTAAAATCTTGTTGTATTAATTAATGGTAAGAAAAAATAAATATTTTATTAAAATTGCTAATTTCTAATATTTCAATATAAATTTATATTTTAAGGACAAAATTTGATTTCTTTCTGCTGAGAGATCCATCTTTTTAAACTAAGTTTCTTCATTTCTTTCATGTTTTCTATTTTTCGCTTATAATGTCCAATTTCATCTTTTACAAATCTATTTAACTTATTGCAAACAAAATCAGAACATTCAAAGCAATATTTTTTATTCTTTGAAAGAGCATAGGTTCTCAATTCACAATTCCTAGTCCAACATTCTTCTTTAGGGCCTCTACATTTCTCACAGCTAATGGCTTCAATTTTGGGATCAATATTTTCTTTGAACCACCCTAATAATTCGTTTTTTAATTGTTCATCTCCGTGAGAAGCTAACTATCCCAATTCTTTTTACACTTTTGAGCATTTAAAATGCCGATTTATTCTTTTTTATAATCCAGTATTTCTAACAAATCATTTGGAAATATTTTATTAAATTCTGTATAATGGATTTTTTTGAATAATTTTGGATATGTGTGTATATTTTCTTCATTTGTTCGATGATATTTTATTTTTAATTTATTTTTAAATCCATTTAATATATTTTCATAACTGATATTTTCATCGTTGATATGATTTTTTATATCATTACATATTTTTGGTAAATTTTTCATATCATAGAATTCTTCTAATTTTATAATTAAAATATTATTATTGAAATTTCTATTTTTAATATCATTATACATAGCAGTTATATTCCATAATCCACAGTTGTTCATTTCAAATAAAATCTTTTCATCATCATCTAAACTATTTATTTTTTGTTGATATGTTTTATTATCAAATTCTTTTTTAGGTATATGAAGCCATTCTTCATCTGATATTTGATGATATCTCATTCCTGAACATATCATTTCATATGGATTTCTTATAATTATTATACATTTATTATTTTTAATTTCATGATCAGAAATTAAATTGAAATGGTCATTAAATTTATATTTTAATTTAGTTTTACATAATTTCTTTATTTCCATAAATATATTTCTAAATAATTGTGTTCCTGTCTTATGATAACTACCTACAATTAACATATATGTATAATTTTAATTTTCGTATATTTATAATATAATATAAAAAATAAATAAAAAAAATAGAAGATTAACTTCTTAAGCTTTTTTCTCTCTTAATGCTCTTATCATAGGCAAATCCTTACCAGAGAGAATTTCTAACATAGCTCCTCCTGCAGTGGATATAAAAGAAACATCATCTGCCTTTCCTGCCATTGAGGCTGCAGCACCCATTTCACCACCACCTATAATTGTAAGTGCCTTATTTTTCTTTGTAGCAGCTACCATAGTCTCCACAATTTCATTTGTGGATTTTCTAAACACATCTTTTTCAAAAATTCCTGGAGGACCATTAGCTACAATTGTTTTACATTTCATTAAAATCTCATTAAATTTTTCTACTGTTGCTTCACCAACATCTCCAGTAGTAGTATTATAAGTACCTGCTTCATCGATACTAATAGTTTTTCTATTGCCATTGTCGTCAATTATTAGATCTTCTGGGAGAATAATTTTATCTTTATATTTATTATATGTGTCCGTGATCATATCCTTATTTGCTTCTAAATCTTCAGCTATTATATTATGGTTTGGTTCTCCCATATTTTTACCTAACGCTTCAAAGATTAAGATAGCAGTAAGTCCTGAACATAGAGCATAATCCAATTTATCATTATCAAAATTAAATTTCATTGCCTTAAATTTATCAATTGCCTTAGCTCCACCAATTAACATAGCCATAGGTTTTTCAGGATCTTGCATTATTTTCTTCAAAGCATCTAATTCTTTATCAGTAATAGGGCCAGCTATCATTTTAGGCCATCCTACGATTGAAGCGTGAGCACGATGAGCAGCTCCAAAAGCATCAACAATCACATAATCAACTAAAGGAAATAATGCTTTAACCATATCAGTATTTTCTGCATCGGAGAAATCCTCATAATTCTTCATTTCACCATCAAATTTTCGAACATTATTAAGGACTAATACCTCTCCAGGTTTGAGATCTTTAATTGCTTGAACTGCTTGTTCTCCGTAAATATCTTTAACAAATTTTACTGGTCGACCGAGGTATTTTTCAATTTCTCTTGCATGTATATCCAAATCTGTGAAATCTTCTCTTCCTGGACGTGATTGATGGGCTAAAATGATTACAGCACTCTTCTTAAAATATTCGTTTAGGGCGGGTACAAGTGCACGAATTCGAGGAGAATCTCTAATTTCCATTTTCTCTAGATCAATATTGGAATTGATATCGACACGCATTAAGATTTTTTTACCTATTAATTTAACATCTTTAAAAGATGTATAGTCAATTTTCATATCTTTCTTCACTTTGATTTAGGATTTAAAATTGATTGAATTGTAATTTATAATTATTATGAGTAATTATTATCTTTTTTCTAAATTTAGTAAACTACAAAATTTATGATAATTTATTGATTTTAATAGAATCATAATTTAGCAAAGGTTAAGCTAATTGAGTGAAATTAAAAATATTCTTTTAAAATTACTAGAAAAAGAAATTTCCTTGGAAGATGCTGAGAAATTGTTAAAAGCAAATTTGATTGAAGAAGTTGGCGATTTAGCAAAACTAGACGTTTTTCGAAGAACTAGAACTGGTACTCCTGAAGTAATTTTTGCTCAAAATAAAGAGTCTCAGATGTTAATAGACATTACAGCTCAATTTCTTAAAAGTAAAAAATTTGCAATTATTTCTCGTTATAATGAGATACAAAAAGATCTTATTCTTGAGTATTTTGGAGATAATAAAGATTTCATAATTAAAATAAATGATTTAGGAAAACTTATAGTTATAAAGGAATCAACACATAATTTTGAAAGTAAAGGAGGCATTGTAGGGATTATTACAGCGGGAAGTTCTGATATTCCTATAGCAGCTGAAGCAGAAGCAATTGTAAAAGTAATGGGATGTAAGGTTATTTCGAGTTATGATGTTGGGATTGCTGGTATACATCGAATTTTTACTCCATTAAGTAAAATGATAAAGAATGGTGTACATGTGATTATTGTTTGCGCTGGTATGGAGGGAACTCTACCTGGTGTTGTTGCGGCTCTTGTCGACCTTCCCGTTATAGGAGTTCCAATCTCGAGCGGTTATGGTATAGGTGAAAAAGGTAAAGGGGCACTAATCACTATGCTACAATCATGTTCTCCTGGATTAGTAGTTGTGAATATTGATAATGGATTTGGTGCAGGAGCTTCTGCAGCCATTATTGCAAATAAGATTGCTGAATAATTATCTTCAAAAAAAAATATAAATCCTAAGAATATCCTTCTCATACAACAAGAGTCTTCTCATTTTAGTCTAATATCATTTAGAAAAACTATATAAATATTCAGATTTAAAATTCTTTTAATTGTTAATAAAAAACAAATTTTAAATTAAAAGTGTATTTTATGCCGCCAACTCAAGCATCATTAGATGCTTTAGCTAACCTTCGTATATTAAATTCGGAATTAGGATGGTATGTTATCCCTCTACTTGCTATAGTATTATATATTTATGGTGTAGAAATTAAAAATGCTAGGGAAACAGGAAATTGGAATACAGTGTATGCAGGTCTTACAGTATTAGGCTTAGATTTAATTAATGAAATATGGAATGGACTTGTTTTTGCTTTCTCTAATTATTCAGCTTTTTGGACTACTCCCGGAGCAAGTGCTTATATCATTTTGATTGGATGGAATATTGAAATTGCTTTTATGTTTTCTATAGCCGGAATTGTTTTTGCTAAGTTCTTACCGGAAGATAAGAATAAAAAAATACTAGGACTTCCTAATCGATGGGCTATGGCAATTGGATTTACTCTGTTTTGTTTAATTGTTGAAATTTTCTTGAATATTGGAAATTATTTAATATGGGAGTATCCTTGGTGGGAAGCTACACCCTGGGGAGTAATTTTGATCTTTCTAATAGGATACTTCCATTTTTTTGTAGGAGCTTTCTATGTACATGATTTACCAGAGAGAAAATCAAAATTCAAATTTGTTGGGACAATATACGCCATTGGTATTGGGCTTCTTTGCATCTTTCTGCCTTTAGGAATAGCCGGAATAATAAATTTTTGAGATAATTAACTTCTTTTTTTTCTTTTATTTTAATTAAACACATTTTTAATTAAATATCTAAACGTTTAATGAATTTTTTAACTTAAAGTGAAGGACTCAATTATTCAAAGATTTATCCCTTTTCAAAATTGAGAAATAAACCGTTTCAATATCTTGAAAATTTACGAATTCAAGATAGATAAGTATAAAAAGGTATATTAATATAATAAGTATTGAACTTATTTTTGAATTAATATATATAAAAAATTTATAAAAATTCTAAGAAGAAGTAGTTGAGACCCCGATGGTCGCATCTATTGATCATGTTGAACTTTTTGAAAAATCAAAAAAGTTATTTGAAGATGGTGACATCAAGAATACTTTGGAAAACTATGAGAAAGCAATGGAACGAATAGATCGTTCACAAATCAAAAACAAACAAGAATATTTACAATTTTTGGAATCCATTCTAAATCATTGCAAAGAAAATAACTTAACCGAAGAAGAAGCATTAGTTTTACGAGCATTAGGAAGAACTTTTTCCCTGTTTAAACAATATCCTGAAAGCATGAAATACCACTATCTATCACTAAAAATTCAGAAAAAACTTGGTAAAAAATTAGAAACCGCTGAAGGATTAGTATTCTTTGCTGAAGACCTTGAAGTATCAGGTAATTTTGATAAATGTGTTGAAGCATTCCAAGAAGCCTCAGAAGTATACCAAGATTTGGGGAAGCTAAAAAAAGTCAAAGAAATTAAGAAAGAAATTACGAGATTAAAAGAATTTTCAAAGGAAATGGTTGAAGACGAGTATATATTACACAAGTTTAATGTTGATAAATACTAGATATTACAACTAGTGAACTCATTTTCCAACTATTTTTTTTTCTTATTTTTTTTTCTAATATAAATGCGTAAAATATTACTTGAAGCTATTATAGATTTTTTTTATTTCAGAATTGACTAATAATTGAAGCTTTTTTATGGTTAAATCAGTATCTTCACTAATTTTTTTAAGATCTTCATACTCTGGTTTTATATTAACGATTTCAAGTCCTTTATCTGATTCAATATATGAGATTTTATAATCAATTTCATAAGTCTCGTCATTTATCTCAATAGTCTTCTTTTCAATTTTTCTGTTTACACACATTCTATTTATTGTATTGAATCTCACTCCCAATGTTCCTAATTCATTTACAATTTTTTCAATTATTTTAAAAACATCCTCTGGATAACAAAGTATTTTTATAATATGGCTAGGTCTGTTTTTTTTAGTCATACTTGGAAATACTTGGATATCAAGAATTTTTTCCTTTTCAATATTAGTGATGAAATTTCCGAGAATTTCGCCAGATATATCATCAACATCAGTTTCTAATACAGAAACTTGTTCTACATATTGTTGTAAGATATGATTTGAATTAGAATAATTAGATCCTGTATCCTCACCATAAAATAGTCTTAAGATATTTAGGAAATCATCGAATTTCTTTTGCCCCGTGCTAAAGACTGACTTAATTATATTCATTTCTGGAAGATGTTGAAGAAAATGGGGTTCTAAGTTTACTAATAAAGCTGCTCCTGTAGGTGTAACTAGTTCAGACTCTATTGGACCTCCAAATGTTATCAATTTTGAATTCTCCAAAATCTTTAAAGTAGCGGGGGCAGGTATAGGTAATTTTCCATGTTTTGTATTAACTGTACCCCCACCTAAAGCAATTTTACCGCAAGAAATTCTCAGTCCTTCCTTAAAACCATTAATCTTATCAAGAACAGATGCTACCCCAATAATATCTATAAAAGTATCAATTGAACTCAATTCATGTAAATGAAGGTTTTCAGTTAAATCTCCATGAACTTCTGCTTCAGCTTGAATTAATGAATTTAAAACCTTATTAGCATAATTTTTTGCTAATTCAGACATTTTTGAATTTAGAAGATAATTATTAAGTGATTTCTGTAGAGTCTTTGCGGTTCTATGATCTTTTGTTTCTTCAATGTCTATTTTTAATTGATTCAATTTGATCCCACTTCTTTCTGTGTGGATTAATTCAATATCTATTTTTTTTACATTAGGTAGATAATTTTTCAGATCCTTTAATTCATATAAAACTACATTAGGTTCTGGAACTAGCCCTAAAAGACCTGCAAGGAACATATCACCTGAGATTCCAGAGTGAAGTAAATCAATATATAAGGTTCTCATCTTATTAATATTTTAAAATTGGTATATGACTCAAAATTTTATGTGATAACAATTTTATAATTATATTATCTATTTTATAATATTAAGAATTATTAAAAATAAATTCGATTTTCAAAATTAGGGCATAGATATGTCAGAACTGCAAACTCTTAAGGTTTATCTTAACCAATTACCCGCAACATTACTAAAATTGCTAAATATTGATCCACCTCATGATACCATTCCAGAACCAATTCCAAATATTTTAGATTTATATGAAGGAATAGAGCGAATTACAATAAATTTAATTGATAATTTTGGTCTATTTGAAATAACATATTTGAAACCGCAATTTATGATTGCCAACTCAGAAGTTATGCTACTACTGAGTACTAAAAACCCTTATACTTTAGGAGTGCTTCATCAATTAATTTATGGTGGGTTTAACGCTGAACCGAATGGATTCCACTTTTTAAAAGCTATAAAGGATGGTGGAAAGACGTCTTGTTTAATA
>JAEOTW010000230.1 GCA_016839655.1 Promethearchaeota archaeon
GATAAAGCTGACTTAAAAAAACTTCCTAAAGTTTGTTATACTATTGATGGGGGTGAAATGGGTGAATTAGAATTTGAATGCTTTGATGCGTGGTTAGCTCAAATTAAATTTATAGGATTAAGCGTTCACCCTGGCCATGCAAAAAATAAGATGATCAATGCAATACAAATTGCTACTAGATTCTTCAGTGAACTTCCTGAATCTGAATCACCTGAGCATACTGAGGAGAGAGAAGGATTTTTCCATTTAACTAAATTGCAGGGAAAAGCAGAGGAAGCTACCTCCAGAATGTTAATTAGAGATTTCAAAGAAGAAAATAACAAAAGACGAATGGAATATTTAAATAATCTAAAAAAGGCTTATGAGATTCGTTATCCTGGATTGAAGATTGAAATTGATTATCGACATCAATATCAAAATATGTACACGTATTTAGAAAAAAAACCAGTGGTTGTTGATATGGCAAAACAGGCAATAGAAAAAGTCGGATTAGATGTTATAATTCATCCTATAAGAGGGGGAACGGATGGAGCTCGCTTGAGTGCTAAAGGTATTCCAACCCCAAATATATTTTCTGGAGGTCTCTTATTTCATTCAAGAAAAGAATATATCCCTACTTTAGCTTTACAAAAAGCAACTGAAGTTTTAATAAATTTAGTGGAATTATGGACTCAACAATAAGAGATTCCATAAAATTTTTTATTTTTTTAATCTTGTTAATGTTGTTAATGCAATATCTCCTTCTAGGTTTACACAATCTTTATATCGAACATCCTTCCAAGATAAATTCCATCCCTGAAGAGGACTATAATAACTGTAAAAAATTGCTCCAAATTTTACATTGTTTTTATTACAAATTGTTGCTAAAACATTGAGTTCTCCATTTTCCATAGAGATACACCCCTTTTTTTGTAATTTAAATATTTCTTGTTTATTTATTTGATAGAAGGCTTCCTTACTATAATTCTTCCCTATATGGTATTTGTCAGATCTTTTTTTTGTTTCTTCTATGAATATATCAATGATTTCTTTATTTAATTCGACTTCTTCATTCATTCTCCTTCCATAGTGCATAGATGTTCCATCTGGTCCAAAACTGTGTGTAGGAATAATGTAATCGAGCAATCTTACTTTTTCACCTATTCCCCATGATCCACAAACAAGAAGGATTGTTTTAGCTCCACAAAAAATCAAATCCTCTGCAATTGATGCCATTATTGAAGCACCCATTGATGGTAATATTACAGAGAGGGGCATATCTTCATATATTCCTCGGTTAAGTTTCCCCCCGCCATAAGGATGAAATGGTAATAGCCAATCTGATTCCTTTAGATCAACTTTTTCTTTTAAAAAATTCAATAAACCACCAGAAAAAATAATCATAACATTTTGATCAACTTCAAAGTCC
This sequence comes from Promethearchaeota archaeon, assembly GCA_016839655.1. Next base: position 1,409 of record JAEOTW010000230.1, read on the forward strand.
TTCATAGTTTTTTTGGAATCGTTCATAGCAGCTTGAACTACATCTTTAGAAGTGAGACAATAATCTTTTTCCATATTATTTAACACCCGACACATTCAATAATTGAACTTATTTAACTGTTTAGATAAAAAATAATACAATTCTAAATTTCTAGAAGGAGTTTTATTATTGGATTATTTTTGAAAAATCAGTCACAGCAAAAATAATTATACAAACGAATAATAGAATTGAAATATAAATGAAAGCCCAGAAAAACGAAAATAGATCATAAATTAAACCAAAAATTAACGATTCCCCTAGAGAAATTAGTCCGACAGAGAGGTAATAATACCCATATGCTCGGCCTCTTTTATTTTTTCCAGCTAAATCTGCAATATAGGCTCTTGAGATTGGATCAACAGATGCTAGATAGAATCCATATAGACCATATATAATTACGATTAAAACTAAGGAAAAAATTGAAGATTCTATGGGTATTGCTAAAAAAATACAAGAAAATAATAGGAGGGATAAACCCCCTAATATTACAGGTTTACGTCCAATCTTATCTGATAAAGACCCAGTTATTGGGGAAAAAATCATATATACAATATTTGTTAATAAATAAAAGAGTGGTATCAGAAAAATTAATCCAGGTGCTATATAGTTTGCTGATCTAGCTTGCAGGAATGCAATATCTAAGCTAGCAAATTCAATTACTCCAAGAATTATAATCAGTTTAATAAACTTCCGATCAATTTTATCTACTCTAGGCTCTCCATAAAATTTTAGTTTTGTCTCATCTAATTTAGTTGGATCAACATCCTTAATGAATAAAATCAAGATAATAGCACAAATTCCCGGAATGATGGAGAAAAATATAATTTCAGAAAAACCCCATGTCCAGAATAACAATAAAAATGCTAACAACGAACCTACAACTGCACCAAAAGTGTCCATTGCACGATGCATTCCAAAAGCTTTTCCTTTCTGAACTGCAAAATATGATATTAATGTATCTCGAGATGAAGTCCTAAGGCCTTTACCGATTCGATCAGTTGCCTTCAGTCCAAGAACAAATTCCCACGAAGGGCTAAAACCAATGAAAGGTTTAGAAAGATTTGAAATAGTATATCCCGCTACAACAAAAGGTTTTCTTTTATTTATTTTATCACTCATCCAGCCAGAGACTCCTTTTAAAACATTTGATATTGCTACTGTTAATCCTGTAATTAATCCCAGGATTAATCCGGTTCCACCTATTTCTAAAATAAAAAATGGAAGTATGCTCTGAATCATTTCACTTGAGACATCAGTAAAAAAAGAAACAAGACCCATAATAAAAACGGGTACTGAAACTCCTAAAATTAGTTTTAAATTACGGTGGGAGCTATCTTTTTCTGCCATAATGTGAAAAATCTCAAAAGGCTTTTAATTGAATAAATATAATAAAAATAATTGAATAAAATATATTGTGATTCCAATGTCTGAAGAAGAAAAAACTCTAAATGTGCTTGATGAAACAATCCAAGCTGCAGAATCAAGTTTTAAGGATTTCATTGAAGTCTTAGAAACTTCAAGAACAGCATTGCTAAAACTTGAGAGTGATAAAGAAGCTTTAAGTAAAGTTAAGGAGACTCTTGAAAATGAAAAGAGGTTATTGGAAGAAGAAAAATCCAAATTGGAAAGCGAGAAGCAAAATTTAGAGAGAGATAAAATAAATTTAGAGGATGCAACAAAAAAACTTGAATTAGAAAAACAAGAAAGAGATCAAAAAATAGGCTCATTAACAGAAGAACAGATGAAATTATTAGATGAATATCAAAAGGTAAAGGTTGAATTATCGAAATTTATGAAAGTGGCTGAGGAAGCTGAATCGGCAGAATATAATTTTGAGAGAGTGCGTGCTTTATTATCTATCTACACTGTTTTAGTGTCAGATATTTGGCAAGGACAACCACATTATAGAATCTTAATGACTTTACATGGAGAAAAAGAAGAAATGTCAAGAGATCAGATAAAAACTACAACTGGAATTGGTGGAGCTTTTGTCTTACATTCAGTCCAGGAATTAGCTAAAGTGGGTCTAGTAGAATATGATATGGATACAAGTATGGTAAAATTAAAAAAACGATTATTTCCAAAAAAAGCATTAGAAGAAAAAAAGTAAGTTATGAAGACCAGATTCACCCTCATCTAGGAAGATTTCATAAGTTGGCAAATCTTTGTTAGAATAATCTACTTTTATAAAATTTTTACCAATTTGAACATCTGGTAAATCCTTACCAGGCTTCTATAATTTTTGTACTCATAAGAAATCATTTTTTCAATTCTTAAGTTATTAGAATAAAAGCTATCCGTCATAACTTGTTAAAAATCTAAACATTTTCAATAAAATCAGAAGCTTTCTGATTCCTCGCATTTTAATCCTTCCTGTTAACCACATTTTCGCGACTCCCAGTAATGAAAGCCGATCCATAGCAATAGCAAGGAAGGTTTGAGTATCCATCTCTAGAAAAGCATCCCATCCTACCTTTTTTTTTTTTAAATTTTCTTTTGGTTTATTGGGAATACTTTCAACTCTCACTAATCCATTTTCAATAATAATTATAGCTGCATATTTTAAGTTCGAAGTATTTAACAGTATTTTAGTTTTTATCTTTCCAAATTTTTCCTGAAATTTCTTGTTTTTATTTAGAGGCGTTAGAATGCTGTTGATTAAGACTGCAAAACCTCTAATTTTATCATTTTGTTGGTTTGACTCTACCATGATATAAGTCTTAAACTAATTTTTTATTTGTTTTATGGTGAAATGTAAAATCCAGAATCAGATATATTATTTGGGTCAAATGTTTCTTTAATTTTTCTTAGCCATATATGATAGTTGGACATATGAGGTTCAAATAATTTATGCATCCGTGTACCTTCAACAAAAAATGGATCACCGAGGTGTTTAAGTAAATCCATTTGATTACTCTGATCCATGTATTCTGCCATTCCTTTCACACTACTTTCCTCAGTTTGATCAAACATAGTCGGGGATTCCATATGATAATAACTTCCAGATTCATAAGAGGATATCAATTGCAGGACAAATGGTTGCAAACTTTTGACTTTTTATTTGTAATTGTGGTATCCATTTAGAAATAGAGCAACGCAAACTGCGTTTTTTTATAAAATGTAAATAACAATAGAAATTATTTTTAAAAAAATAATTTTAAACAATATGAGAAAGCTCTTCCCAATATTCTTTTATCTCCCAGTCTCTTTTTGACTTTATTTTAAATGCAATTTTTTTTAAAATATCTCTAA
>JAEOTW010000004.1 GCA_016839655.1 Promethearchaeota archaeon
AAAAGAAAAGTAATTTTGTAACTTTTGCTTCATTTGGAAGATAAACAGGTGCATAAAATTCTCCCTGCCCTAATATACGAATACCATCGTTTGTATAAGTCATTGATGAACTAGCTGGATTAAATGCCCCGCCTGGAATAGAAAAATAATCTGTTTTAGTGGCCAAAGGTTCAGGTGTTGTAATATCCTTTTCAGCATTTTTTGTTATAGGTATATTTGCTGTGCTTGAAATAACCAGCGTTGCAATAACAACTGTTACTGCTAAAAAATATATGCTTTTTTTCATAATTATAACCTCCCTATTATACAAATATTATAGTACTATGGATATATAAAATCTACCCTATTAAGGAATTATTCAGGTTTAAACCTCCCTCATGATATATATTCAAATTAGATAAGAAGTAAATAAATACTTTATCTAAAAAATGTTTTTTCTTATTTTTTTAAAACACCATTGTAAGCTAAATCTGAATAAATACCTGCATTTCCACCTACATATCTAATAGAATTATCACCTAATTAAGTTATAATAGAAAAAAGTAAAAATTAGATTATAATTATTTTTTAGAATAATACTTAGTCCATTGAACCCTACGTGGAATTCGTTTCAAATCAAGCATATTCTTCTGACACTTGTTTTTACAGAAATGAAATACTGTTCCATCTTTTTTTACATAAAGCTTACCTGTTCCAGGTTCTATTTCATTTCCACAAAATGAACATGTTCTTCTTTCAACCATAATAAACCTCTAACGTGGTCCGCCAAGTCTTTTTGCTTCCCTTTGGGTTTCACTTAGCATTAAGATATCGCCAAGTTGAACAGGGCCTATTACATTTCTTGTAATAATTTTTCCTTTATCAATACCGTCTAAAACCCTAACTTTGACTTGTGAAGCTTCTCCAGCCATACCGGTTCGGTCAATGATTTCAACAATCTCGCAAGGTGTTCCGTCTACCATTTTCTAACCCTACTTTTTCAAAGATTCAATCTTTTTGACAATATTTTCAATACCAGCTTTATCTTTACCAGGATTAAGTATAGCAACTGAAGCAGTTGGCACATTAAGTCCTGAAGAAATTCCTAATTCTTCTTTACTAGGAACATAAGTATAAGGAATCTTTTTTTCTTCGCATAAGATAGGCATATGAGCAAGAACCTCTTCAGGTGTAACATCTTCAGCCATAACAACAAGTTTTGCCTGTCCACGTTCAACTTGTTTAGTGGTTTCATTTGCTCCTTTACTTACCTTACCAGTATCTCTAGCTTTTTCTACAAGATCATAGGCTAAATCCTGTAAATCTTTTGGTGCTTGGAATCTTACATATATCGCCATTTTTTAGCCTCCTTTTGAAGCCTTCATAGATATTTCCTCTAAAGGAAATGTAAAGCCTTGAATGTAGGAGATATATAAAAATCTTTTTCAGAAACTTATAAGGGCATAGGTATTCTTTCGACTTCTAATCCATCTGCAGTTGGATATTCTTCTATTATAAAACATTCAAATCCTTGTTTTTTAAGATCAGGGGTGATTTTTTCAAGAACCCAAATAGCAATTTCAATTCTTTTCTTTTTATTATTAATAAAAATATAATCCTCATCAATTTTATACTTATCCTTTAATATCTTATAAATTCCTTTTAATGAGAGGTTTTTTGAAGAGATTATCCCTTTTAATAAAGTTCCTTCGGAACTTATAACATCATACTTTTTTGAAACATTATCTGCCCTTCGTTTTATTCTATTTCTAAGTTGTATACCATCCTTAAAAGAAGATGAGCAATAATGCACTCCAATTTTAAAATCCTCATTTGATAGTCTTTCAATTATTTCATTAGCTGTTTCCTGACTGCCTTTTACTGCAGCTGAAATGTCATCTTTTACATTGAAACCTTTGTTATTTAATATTTCAGCATTTGTTTCAGAAAACTCAAGTTCGTTTAAGTTTATCCATTTAATTCCGATATTATTTGCCCATTTTATCAATGAGAAAATCTCATGTTGCTTATTTGGAATTGCAGGTATTTCAATTGCAACATCAACGTTTGTATCTAAGGAATTATTAACTGATTTTAAAATTGAGCTATTATCCATATCTGCCCAATTATTTAATGGAGGATGAAATCTGATTTCATCAAGACCCGCAGTCACAAGTTTATCGATATGCTCGCC
>JAEOTW010000231.1 GCA_016839655.1 Promethearchaeota archaeon
CATTAAAATGGGTACATCTTCCTTTGATTATCTTAAAAATATTACAGATGATGAATATTTTTGTTTAACTTGTGAAACACCTTATTTCTACGATACTCGTATAGGAGATGCCTCTCTAACAGATTACGAAAGGAGCGATCTACGTTTAGAATCATTAGAATACATAAAAACTATTTATAAACATTCGAAGAAGATATTTCGGTCAATAAGAAAATATTGTAATAAGAATACAAGAATTTATACAGTTGTAGAAAACTACCTTTGGAGAAGAGGATCAGTACTTAACCTTCAAATTCATGAAGCAAAAACCTCCTCTTATTATGATGGGAAAGCCACAGTTGCTCAAGCATTTGACCTAAATGTATCAAAAAGATGGTACGATTTATTATATGCCTCGATGATTACAAGATTATGCAATGAAGCAATTTCGAATCATCCAGAAGTAGAGGATGAACTTACTATGGTCAAAAAGAACTTCGAGAACTGGGTTGAACAAAATATTAATGAATTATTAAGCAAAACTAAATTTGAGGTTATTCCTATCCAAAAACTAGTCCGTGTCCAAATCGGAAGCGCATTTATTACCTTAAAAAACTTATCACAGAAAAAACAGTAAAAATTAATACTTAGATGTGGAATATTTAGATAGTAATAATTCAATAATGATAAAAAAATATAAATTTTCGTTCTTATGACAAAACAAATAGCTATTGGGCTGGATCACTCTCATAATAATAAACTGACTATTGAGAATAATGCATTTAGTGATTTTATTCAGTACTTTTTTGATTCAGATTTTAAATTGGGGAAAATTGAAGCAGGTTTAACATATGATAAATTAAAGAAGTATAATCTCTTTATAATCGGAGTTCCTCATCTAGGACCAAATTTGGATCCAGATGAAATTACTGATTTAGTTAAATATGTAGAAGATGGCGGAAGCCTCCTAATAATAAATGATGGGGGTGGTGACTATGAAAACAAAAATAACTTATCTGAATTGACTCAAAAGTTTGGCATTAAATTTAATTCTGATAGATTATTTGATAATAAGAATTTCATAAAAAAAAACTCCCACCCAATTATAAAAGATTTTAAAAGCCACTTTATTACACGTGATCTTTCACAAATAATTCATTCTAACGGCTGTACCTTAACTGTAGATGAATCTATCGAGAATGATAAAATTGATATTGGCATAATAGCATTTTCTTCAGAAAAAACTTCATGGCATAGTTATTTTAATGGAGATGAGTGGCAAGATGAATCTGATCAACACCTTCCAATAATTGGTACCATACACTATCATTTAGGCAAAGTTGTTGTTATAGGAAATCTCTCAATTTTTTCAAGCTTAAGTAAATCGTATGGAATTAAATCTGCTGAAAATTTCAAATTAGTCTCAAACATAATTTCATGGTTATTAAATAAAGCAGGTTCAGAAGAAGAAAAATCTTTAAAACCAATTTTTACAACTGTAGCTATTGAACAAGACACTTTTTACTGGATTCAAGACGTTTTAAAAAAGGGAAAATGGAAAAATTTGGATGAACTAATCAATTTTGCTTTAAAAGTAACAAAGATTAGACTGAAAGAAGCCGAAAAAGATGATAAAGACTAATAAAAACCAGTTATTAATTGGACTTATTGGAGATACTCATATCCCTTCACGAGGGCCTAGTATCCCAGAAATTATAATAAATGATTTTAAAGAAAGAAAAATTGATTATTTAATTCATGTGGGAGACTTTACAAACTACAAAGTTTATGAAATGCTTCAAGATATCTTTGGAAAGGAGAAAGTTATTGCAATTTCTGGGAATATGGATGATTTAAAAATATCAAAAGAATTACCAACAAAAATAGAATTAGATTTATATGGACATAAAATCTTTATAACTCATGGTGCAGGTGGACCAGATAATATTATAGAACGCTTAAACAGAAGACTTGATTTATCTAAATATGACATTATAATTTTTGGCCATGTACACAAACCATTCAATGAAAGATGGAGAGATGGAAAATTATATATAAACCCAGGCTCGCCTACTGATAGAAGTTTTACAGATGTAAACTCTTATGGGTACCTTAATATATCTAAAGAAAAAGTAGAACCAAAAATAGTATATTTATAATAGAAAAAATTAAATTAAGTGGATTCCATCGATTTTCCTGAAAGCTTCTTGTAATGATTCAGAACTGCTTGACGAGCTGCATATACAAATGCTCGTTTTACGTTAACTCCAGTTATTGCAATTGTCTCGTAAATTAATACATGATTCAATTTTGCTGTATCAAGAGCTTGACGTATCTTTGCTATCTCTACAATTTCCTCTAAGTCGCGTTTATTCGCTAAAGTTACAGTTGGGACCTCTGGTGGCGCGAAGGCTTCTGCAGGTATCAGTTTATCTCCATAGAATTTAAGCAATTCTTTTAAACTCCAAATATTTTCTCCCCATTGATCGATTAATGAATCCCAAGTAAATATAACTGCATCTGTACCTTTAAGCACTGTCTGACGCTGGAATTTATGACGTCTCTGACCTGCAACAGTATAAACTTGAAATACTACATTTGAAACTCTTGCAACAACACGATCGAAAAAAAGCGTTC
>JAEOTW010000232.1 GCA_016839655.1 Promethearchaeota archaeon
ATATAATAATACTGACTAATCCCAACAAGTAGATCCCATATAAAAGAAAAATAATCAGTGTAATCTCCAAGATCAGGAAAGAAGGCAGTATATGGAACCCAATCCTCATAGATAAAATTCTCTACAAACGATTTATACCATATTTGATAATCTTGGTAAGGTTCAAGAGAATATCTGAAAAAATCATAGAAGAAGGAATTTTGAGAAATTTTAGATATCCAATTAAAATAGTTAAATCCTAGAATAAGTATAACTTGAATTGCCAATGAAAATGAAAATGCTAAGATTAACTTTTTCCGTGTTTTAAGACCACTTAATCTCATTTTAGGTTATAAATATCATGATTCATTAAAGTTTTAAATGTTTACAATATAGTGTTTCGATTTATTTATTATTTCTAATACTTCTGTCTCTGGCACATCATACCAATGTTTATAAGCATCTGCGACGGCAAACCATAATGTATTTCTAATATTAGGACAAAAAATCTCAGAAACTTCATCTTTTATCCTCAGAATAGTTCTTAAAGGAGCAGTTGGTACAGCAATATAGATTTTTCTTGGTTTGTATTTTTTAATCATTTTAATACCCGCTAACATTGTAAATCCTGAGGCTAAACCATCATCAAGTAAAATAATATTCTTATTTTGGATGTTTTTAGAATAATATTCTTGTAAATTTAATTCTTTGTGATAAAACCTAATCCTTTGTTGTATTTCTCCTTTTGTAATCTTAATTGAATTATTTATTTGTGTATTTGAGAGGTTTAATTGATTTAATAGTAGTTCATTAAATAAGACAGTACCATCAGTTGTAACTGCTCCAAACCCCGCTTCTGTATTATATGGAATTTTTATTTTCCTTACAATTAATATATCATAAAAGATATTTAACTGCGCACAGAATCCTTCTGATACTGGTACTCCCCCATTGGGAATGGCATAACAAAAATAGTCATTAGGAGATTGAGAAATTTGATTATATAAAACTTCATTCTTATCTTTAAGATACTCGTAGAGAATCTTCCCTGCTTTTAATCTAGACTCATATTTCATTGGTATTATCATGAAATGCTATTTTACTTATAATTGATGGCGTTGAGTTTGTATTACAATTTCACTGTACTTGACATTCTTGTTATATATTAGTAAAGACATTATCTGATATATTTATATATATGTAATTGGATTAGTATTGTAACTATTCTTTAGTCCAAAAATTAGATGAGAATATATGAGGAAATCTATCCCAGTTTTAGTATGCCTATTAGGGATCTTTTTCTTTATACCATTTATAAATTTCTCTAGAGCAGTACCTCCTGATTATATCGGTGTCCAAGTAGGTGAAGAATACCCATGGACGTTAAACATAAATGTTAATACTTTTACAGAATTCGCAGCTGATATGAATCAAACAGTTCCATCAGAACTATCAATGTTTGCAACTATGGGTGGAATTCAAATGAAGGGCGAAATTGCATGGATTAGTGATGAAATTGTTGATGTTGTTAACTATGTTATAATTAATGTATCAATCTCTATGCTAGTACCGGGATACGGGTGGCAGCAATTTCCAGCACCAGGAGTAGATTTACCTGTTTTTGTATTGAGCAATGAAACATCAAACTATTTTAATAGTACGATGAATGCGATGAGTATTGTAACGTTACCTCCCCTTATTGGTTTTGCCATGCCATTTTTAATCGTCCCACATAATCTAAACTGGACAGAAGCAATAAATGGCCTACTTGATGTTATGGGGGATTTTATTGGTCCTATGACTGGAATAACTCTAGAAGAGTATGGAAATGGTTTTAAAATAACTATACCTGAACAATTGGTTAACGGCTCCACTGTGAAACAGACCGAATATATGGCTCAATGGAATGAACAAGGTGTTTTTGGATCAGGTCTTGTGACTTATGGGGGTGCTCCACTGATGTCTGTGAATATTGATCTTAGCGAAATTCCTGGCTATGAAATTGGAATTATAGTCGGTGTACTTGGGGTTAGTTCAATAGGTATTATATATTATGTAAAGAAAAAGAAATAAATCCCGAAATTAATAATCTTTTTTTTTTATTATTCTAATATAAATTAAAAAATAAAGCTATGATCAGATTCATATGGAGTTTTTAGATTCGATACTTTTTGTCTTCTTTATACTCATTCTATTATGGCTAATCAAAGCTGATTTTCTTTTTATCATTTTAGGTATTGCTGCTTTTTTATATTTTCTAATAATATTGTTTTCAGATAATCCGTTAGGAATAACATTATCAATTTTGAACTTTCTATTTTTGAATCCTTTGGGGTTTTTACTAATATTTATTCCCTTGATCCTATATCTTTTAAAAGAAGGAATGAAAAAGTACAGAATTCAAAAAAGAGAATAATTGTTCTTATTCAATTTTATTTAATTTGCCAACACCTAAGTAAATCATTAACGATGCTATTATACCTGATATTCCTAGATTTACTAACATGATATATATTATACCAATTGAAGCAGGAACGAGGGGGGATAAATTTGGCATAACTATAAATAGAGTTATCAGTAATGAGACAACTTGAACCATGAGAATAAGATACATATTAAAGAAAACATCCTTACCTCTTTCCTCAAATAAAGGTTTAATGCATTGAATTGCTAAAGCTTCTAAAAGAATTTCTCCACTATACAGCATAAACGTAAGGAAAAAAACTATCAATAATATGATGTCAATTTGAAATAGAAAAGTAAAAAATATTGATAACCCCGTATCTAGTATTAGAATTAAAATAAACATAACATATAAATAAGAAAAAACTAATGAATTGATTCCGCGAGGAGATTTCTTGTATATAAACAGCAATTCCTTTGATCTGATCAGAGTAGATATTCCTATTAAAATGCTAAAAATTAAGGCGCCCATCCAAGCTATTATTAATACTAATAAAAATTTATGCTGAAGTATTTCCAATATTAATTCTATACCTAAAGGGTTATCTTCAAGAATTATAGTTGATTGACTTAATGAAATAGATAAAAACACCCCTATAAATCCTATAAAAACGGTACTATAAATTAGTTTAGCATAATTCTCCTTTTTTCTTAGAAATTCTTTAAAATGGAAAGTTACTAATCCTTTCCATTTACTAGGAGTAATTATTGCTATAAAATGGTAAAATTTACTTTCTTTTTTAACGATTTTTGGTTTCTTTTCAATATTTCTTTCCAAATTGTAAAAAACGTTAGCTTTTTTATAAGATATATAAAATAAAAATAAAGGTATAATAATTGCAAGCCCAATATTTAGCCATATATCTATAATATATGGGGATACTAAAGCGGGGTTTATAATATATAATGTTATATTAGAATACCAATATGAAGGAAATAATATCATCCAGGTTTTGAAATTTGGATAATTTGAGATAAACTCAAATAGAAAGTGGAAAATATAAAAAATAGATATTACAATAAACGATAAAATTACAAATACCCAGTTATTAAGTTCTCTAATCTTTTTACTTTTATTAATTCTATTTTCAATCCAATTGGATAGTATTGTTCCTACTAATAGCGCAAACATTGAAAGAGTAAAAGTAATCCCATAAAATCCAATATGATGAAAGAATCCCATTTCAGGGTTTATCTGCTTCAACATACTAGTGCCTAATGGACCAATACCTAATAAAAAAAGGAAATAAAAAGGCAGTTGACCAAGGAATTCTCCTGTAAATATATCTCCTGGGCTAATTGGAGATGCAACAATTGTATCTTTTATCCCTATTTCTGTTTTTCTATATAAAAGGAATAACGGATAGATTGTATACATAACAAATAACATCATAAATGAGTATTCTAAGATTAGACTTATTAGGGCTTCAAATTGTACAGAGAAATCCTTTAATAGCTCAGGAAGTATCTCATCGAAAATGACTGGTCCTAAAAAAGCGGCCCAAAGTAATAATAGAGTATAAATTAAAATGAAGAAAAGTCTACGATTTTTTCTTATTCGAAAAGTCTTAAGACGAATCTCATTTTTTGCTATAATTTTCCAAAGCGTCAATTAATGAAATCTCGTTTTTCTTTAATTCTCTACAATCTTAAATTTTAATATTGATTAAGAATAATTTGTTATAAATAAATTTGTTTAGCAAATAGAAGTTTTAAAATCATAATTTTTTACGTTATTGATTTTATATGAATGAAGAATGGTTCTGCTTTCTAATAAAATAATTTTAGTCATTAAAATTGAAGAAATCTTTAATTTAATTAACCTTTAATCAAATTAATAATCAATTCTGTAGCATAAATTTGATTAATTTAGGTTTACCTAAATATTTATATGATGAAAACTTTACTTATCTTAATTAGAGATTAGCAAATTTTAATTAAAATACCACCTTAAAATATTAACAACAAAATGGCTCAAAATCAAATCTCTGAAGAAAATGATTCTGATGAGGATGGCATATGGAGATTCGTGACTCAAAAGGTAAAATTGTCAAAGAAACGTTCCCATCAGAAATTATATCAATTATTGGAGATATCCTAGCAGGGATTGTGCTTTCTCTCTTAATTTTACCATTTAATAGTTTTCCAGTTTTAATTTTAATGGTTCCAGCTCTTCTCTCTCTGAGAGGAAATTTGAGTGGACCATTCATAGCCAGAACTTCTCGTGATTTAATTATAGGAGATTTTTCTAAGATAACTTGGATTGAAAATATTCTAGCAACTTATACTCTATCAATTATTACGGCAATTTTCATTGGGATTTTTTCGATAATTCTAAATCTTGTTTTCTTTAGATTATATATACTTCATATAGCGTATTTTATTTTAATCCCAATTATTTCTATTGTTCTAACTCTCTTAATTTCGATTCCTTGCTCAACCGGATTAAATTATTTAGCTTTTAAAAGAGGATTAAACCCTAATAATGTAGTAAATCCTGTCATGACTGCTATTGACGATTTTTCTACCGTCTTCTGCTTTCTTTTAACATTAATAATGCTGGGGGTGCCTTAAATTAAATACTATATGAAAATATTCAAAGAATCAATAATTATCGTGATTATTTCCTCTTTTATTGGATTAATCTCAGGCACAGTTCTATCATTTAGTGAAGATCTGTTATATACTATCCCGATGATGCTATTGATAATTCCTGCACTGAATTCTTTAATTGGTGATATGTCAACAGTTCTTGTATCAAGATTAACAACTCATCTATATATCGGTACAATTCCTCCGAAAATTCAAAAATCGAAGCGATTAATAGAAGATTTTTATGGATTAATCATAACTCTTTTATTGAGTTTGGTATCTTTGCTAGTAATAGGGTATCTAGTTGGTATTATAATAGGGATCAGCATTGTAAATCCTTTATTAATGATTTTTATTATTACTATTACAGTATTATTAATTTTTTTTATTATGTTCTTTACGTTGTTTATTGGTGCTATATTCTTATTTAAGAGAGGGAAAGACCCAAATAATTTTTTAATTCCATTTGTAACCTCTTTAGCAGATTTTCTAACGCCTTTTTTCTTAATTTTATTTATAATAATATTTATATAATTTCGAATTAATATCAAAAGTGAGTGAACAAAACAATATGACCAAACCTAGTAAAAAATTTAAATATAAGCCGCTTTCCCTTAAAGATATAATCCGGGAAATGAAACAGAATATTGATTTAATGATAGATGTGGCTTATAGTGCGATAAAATTTGGAAGTAAAGAACTTGCAGATGAAGCATATAAAATGGAACAAAGAGTTCATGAACTTACCTTTTTACTTAATTTCCAAATTATTCAAGCACGTCCGAGAGGATTAGATGGAGCGAAAAAGCTAGAACCTATTGTCGTTATGGGATATGCTATTGACAAAATTTCTGATGCATTATCTGATATTGCAAGAGTTGTATATATCAATAATGATATATCTTACTTTACTCAATTATTTAGTGATATTAGCTATGTGCCTGAACCAATAGTTAAAATAAACGTGAATAAAGGTTGTGAATTTATTGGACAAATTAGAAAAGATGTGCATTTTAGATCTAAACATGGAGTCGATTTAATAGCTATACGCAGAGGAGAAAAATGGCTTTTTGAAAGAGATGAAGATGTATTAAAAGACGACATATTAATTGTTAAGGGAGAAATTCAACCAATTATAGACTTGAAAAAAATAAGCAATGATTTGGAGCCTTTTTCCTTTGATATCGAAGAAAAGGAAAAGGAAGAGGTACTCGATCTTGATAATGCTGAAATCTGTGAAAAAGTTGAGGAAATTCAAAGAAATTATGTTCTAATAACAGATATATCAGAGACTATGATCGAGTTAGCGTTAGCAGCATTATTCTTCAATAATGAAGAAGTTGCTGAAGATGTTCTAGAGATGGAGGAACTTACGGACGGTTTAAATATTGCGTTAGAAAAAGATCTTTTAGATTTAGCAAAACTGGTCGACACTCCTCGAGATCTCACAGGTATAATGAGAATAGTCTTTAGCTGTGAATTAATAGCTGATGCTGCGGCTCATATAGCAGAAATAATCCTTAAAGGATTTGAACCACATAGGGTTTTACAACAAGCTATTAGAGAGACTGGAGAAATAGTAGTGCGAGAAACGTTGTCTGAAGATTCTTATTTTAAAGATAAAACATATAACGAATTACAAGATAAACGATACAAACGTGGTTTTCATATTATTGCTTTAAAGAGAGAAAATAAATGGATATATAGGTTTAAACAAGATTTTGTTTTTGAAGAGGGAGATCTCCTGATAGGTTTAGGACCTTTAGAAACCGTTATGGAATGGAGGAGATGTGTAAATCCCGAAAGATATAAAGAATAATTAAAATACATTATGGAATGCTAAGGGAAATCCATGAATGATTTATTAGAAGTTAGATATATCTCCAAGAAGAAGGGTAAAGGTCTTTTTGCAAAAAGGAACATTGAAAAGGATACCGTTATTGATATTGCCCATGTTGTTCCAATACCAAATAAGGATTATAAAAAAATTAGAAAGACAATTTTATTTAATTACTGTTATATCTGGGAAGATCCAGAGCATAATCCCGAGTTCAAGAATGCCATCACGTTAAGTATCAGTCAATTTATCAATCATTCTTATGATCCGAATGTTAGATACCTTTATGATTATAAACTTAAAGCAATGGAATTTTCAGCTATTAGAGATATTGCTAAAGGGGAAGAAATCTTAGTAAATTATAATGGTTTGGTTGATGATGATAATCCGGTGTGGTTTGAAGTGGAATAGTTAATTTTTGTTTTTTAAATTCTTATTAATGTTAGTTTATTTTCTAGTGGAAAAAAGAAGGAGACTATCAATTTATATATTTAAAGATATAAATAACAATTAAAAAAGTGAATTCAATGAATATTCTATTAGAAGTTAGATATATCTCTAAGAAAAAAGGAAAAGGAGTCTTTGCGAAAAAAGAAATAGCTAAGGGAAAGATAATAGATGTTGCTCATGTCCTTCTTATTTCTAATAATGATTGGGATTTAATCGAAAATACAGTCTTATCTAATTATTCTTTTGAATGGGATGATCCTAACTCTAAGGGAACGTTTGACTCAGCAATCTCACTAAGTATTAGTCAGTTTATAAACCATTCTTATAAGCCTAATGTTAAATATCGTTACAACTACAATAATAGGTCAATTGAATATATTACAATTAAAAAAATCTCTAAAGGAGAGGAAATTACTGTAAATTACAATGGAAAACCATCTGATAAATCTCCAGTAGGTTTTGAAGTAGAAAATTAGTTTTTTCTTAGAGATTTAAGTGTTTTTAAATTCATAACATCTTCTTTTAAATCTTTACCCTTTGGAGTTTCTAAAATACCTGGCATATCTCTGAATCTTTCATCATTAATAAAGAAACCAAAGGGTTCTCTTCCTATTTTTCCTTGACCAATATGAGTATGTCTGTCTACTCTCGATCCGCATTCTTTATCAGTATCATTTAAATGGAAAGCAAACAAATATTTTAAACCAATAATATCATCGAATTCATTCCACATCTCTTCATATCCTTTTTTTGCTGTAAAATCATGTCCCGCAGCAAAAGAATGAGCTGTGTCGAAACAAATGCCAATTCGCTTTTTGTTTTGTACTTTATCTATTATCGTTTTAAAATGATGAAACTTATTACCTAATCCTTTCCCTTGTCCTGCAGTAGTTTCAAGTAGTATTATAACATTTGATGTTTTAGTAGCTTCGATTAATTTATTCAAATAATTAGCAATTTGAGTGAATGCTTCCGTTTTAGTTATTTCTTTCTTATCACTTATAGGTATTACTCCAGGGTGCATATTCTCAAATTCTATTTGTAATTGGTCTACTTTAGTAAGCTCATCGATCATAGCATTATATGATTTTTCTAATTTTTCTTTATCCAAACTTGCTAGATTCACTAAATAACTATTATGAGATATGACTGGCCAAATTTCATCTTTTAATTCCTCTTTTTTGTTTATAAAACCATCAATTTCTTTTTGTTTTAAAGGCCCAGATGTCCAACCACGGACGTTTCTAACAAAAACTTGAATAGCTTCGCAACCCAATTTTTTACCACTCTCAAAAGCCAAATATTTTCCTCCAGAAACACTCATATGTGCTCCAATTCTCAATAGAATCTCCTAAACAAATATCGTTTTTTGATTAGTATATTTTATATACTTTATTTCTTTTTTTATTGACTTATTATTCTCAAATTTTTTAATGACAAAAATAAAAAAAAGTGAAATTATGAATTAACAGAAAAAATAGGTGATGTTATAAATCAGATTTTGTAGTTTTCACTTTTGGTTTCTTTTTGTAGTAGTTTTGTTGCTTTTAGAATATTGAGGCCAAGAATTTCTGCTTGTTTTAACAGGCTTTTTTGGTTTAAAACATCGCCTGGCTTGCCGGCTACAGCTTTTACCCCACATAATTCCCCAGGTACACTTATAATTCCACATGAGAGCATCCAGGAATAAATGGCATTAATAGCTAATGTTTGACCTCCCGATGTGCCCCCACCAACGGCAATAGCTCCACCTACTTTCCCTTCTAAAGGTCTTTCGCCATCTAGCGCATAGTGTCTATTTAGCAAGGCAAGTAATTGAGCACTTACATTAAGGAAATGAACAGGAGTTGAGATTATAATCGCATTACACCATCGAAACGCTTCATAAATTCTTTGCATATCATCATTAATAATACAAGTACCAGTTTCCCTACATGAGTCGCATGCATTACAAGGTTTAATTTCTAAATCGCTTAAAAGGAAAGTTTTAACATTCCACCCATTATTTTCAAAAGGTTTGAGTGCATATCTTAAAAGGAGTTCACTATTCCCTTTTTTCCTAGGAGTTCCTGATATACCAATAACATTCATACTTTTTCTCCTTTATTTTCAGCCCATTGTACTATTTTATATGTATTTTGAATAAAAAAAAAAGAATTTTTATTTAGTTTGAATCAAATTTCCTTTAGATTAACAACAAGATCCAGTTGATTCACTAGATTCTTTATCTTCCTTATCACTTTCTGCACAACAATCTGCATCCTTTTCTGCCATCTTAATAACCTCTTTTTCAGAAATTTTTTCTATAAACATTAGGTGTGTGATAGTTAGGCACCTAACTATTTAAAGATTTCGTTCCTTATTATTTAGATCCTAACTATTTTGAAAAATCGAGTTTAGAATGAATCAAGCTGATTCTAAAAAAATTAACTAAAACTTTAAGGAATTCAATAATTTTTTTAATAGTTTGCCTAATGCTTCTATTTCTTCTTGATTGATTCCTGGACAGCAACCATTTACCATTGATTCTATTGGTGGTGTTGCATTTTTTAAATCTTTACCCTTTTCGGTAAGTTTAACAAGAGTACTTCTTCTATCTTTTGGATTACTTTCTCTTGTTACTAACTCATGGTCTTCCATGGTATCAACAACGCCCGTAATCGTCGATCTTGTGCAATCACATGAATCTGCTAGTTCTTTAAATGGCCGTTCATCATCCATCCATAATTCTCTCAAGATTAGGTGCTGAGTAGGGGTTAAATTTAGTTCCTGAATATTTTTGCGTTGTAATTTTTCGTATTTCTTACTAATTTTGCTAATTAGTTCAAATACATCAGCCGCATCTTCAGAAAGACATGGCATATCTTCACAATTTTCAGAATTTTCTTTCATTTGTTATGCTTAATTATTAGGTGCTTAATAGTTAATATCCTTATTAAATATATATTTTTATTATTATATTAAGTTTTCAACTCAGTGGAACTTTAAGAACATCTATAATGTCTTATATACTTTAATGTCTTTTATATTGATTGATTATCATTTTTAAAAAAAAAAGGTTTCAAATTTATTATGAGTGAATTACCTCACCTTATACAATTACGTGAAGATCAAATTGAAGAAGCAAGTAGAATTCTTAGTCGAGCTTTTCAAGATGATCCTCTGTTCGCTTACTGTTATCCAGATCCTATTGAAAGAAAGAAAAATAGTATTACTCACTTCGAGTGGCTTATATTACTTGGAATTATATCCGGCGAGGTATATATCACATCAAGTGATATTGAAAGTGTTGCCATTTGGCATCCTTACGCGATAGAAGTTAAGAAAAAGGGGGAACAATCTAAGGAGATCAGAAGAAGAATCCGAAAAGTTAGAAGAATGGCATTTTTAGATGTTTTATATTCAGAGAGATTAGGCATCTTTGAAGAACTTTCCAATTCATTCCAAAATGAACATGTGAACTTTCCTCATTGGTATTTAAGTATTATTGGTGTAGATCCAATTCATCAAGGTAAGGGTTATGGGAGTAATTTAATAAGGATGAAACTTGCTGAAATTGATAAACAAAACTTACCTTGCTATTTACATACTGAAAATGAAAGAAATGTTATATTTTATGAGAATTTTGGATTTGAACTTATTGGTAAAAACAAGGTTCCTAATTTTGATTTTTACCATCACGCAATGCTTCGAAAAAAGATAAAATAATGATTAAAACTCGTGGTTATCTAATCTGGTCCAAAAAGATTTCAATTCATTTAATTCAAATGTGAATTTTAAATCTATTGGTTCGGAAGCTTTTTCTCTAAAAAATTCTGGCATATCATTCATTTCTTGAGATATCCCTGCTTTCTCATTAAATTTAATTTCATATTTTATGATTTCAATACCTATTTTAATTATATCCTCTCTTGTCAGTGCTAAATCATACATAGCGTTAATCGCATTTGCTAATATTTCCATGTTTTCATAACTTGGCCCTATAAAATAACAACAACCCATTGCATCCATCACTGCAGTGTAAATTTGTAATTCAAAAGATAAATCAAGCTTATTTTCATCTCTCGTTAATTCTCCATAGTTTTTATGCAGACTGGGAACTCTGTTGGCGATTGCTGCTCCTGCCGTGTGATCGGCACCCATAGGAGAAGTCGCATAAGTGACTCCCATTGCTTTGAAGACTCTACAGTCATAAGCGGAAATTCCTTGTCCTTTTACTTCTGGAATTCGCTTTGCACTAAGTCTTTCTCCAATATTTTTAACGCCATTACCATATAATTGCCCATCCTCAGTATTATTTCGAATTTGAATATCTAAGATTTGTAAAGTTTTTTCAGCATTTCCCCACTCAATTTTTCCACAATCCATAGCTACACCCACAGTTCCACCAAACTCAATAGTGTCAATACCTACATCATCACATAAATGATCAATTTTAGCTAAACTATCTAAATCATCAATCATCAAGTTACTACCATTTAATGCCATAGTTTCATACTCTAAACTGGACGTTATGTGATTACCTTGTTCATCAACAATTAAATTCGAACATTTAATTACACACGTAGGAGAACATGCTAATCCCTTTTTGCCACCTCTTGCAATAACAAGTTCATGAAGTTTTTCTCCCGATATATTATCGATTTTATTATAAGATCCCATTCTAAAATTTTTTGTTGGAATACCTCCATAGCCACTCATAGCTTTCATCATTAATGGTGTACCAAAGGTTGAAAATGTTTTCTTTGCTTGAGCAAGTTCTTTAGCGAATGGACTCGATACTTCTCTAAACTTTTTTAAGTCATAAATGTTAACTTTTGAAATTTTTGGAGGTTTTATTACAATTGCTTTAATTCTTTTAGAACCCATAACAGCTCCTAGTCCTCCTCTCGCAGCATGTCTACTTGGATATCCTTCTAAGTCATTTGCCCCTACAGTTGCTGATTTCATTAAATATTGTCCGGTAGGACCAATTGAATAAATTCCAATATTATCACCATATTTTTGTTTTAATTTCGAGTGGAGTTCATAATTACCCAAATTATGAAATTCTTCCGCTGGTTCCAATTTAATTCCATCATCATCTATTAGAATAAGCTTTAGTGATGGTGAAATATCCTCCAATACAATAGCTCTAATACCATGTCTAGCAAGTATCATAGCAGGTCTTCCTCCTAAGTTGGCTTCTTTTATCCCATTAGTCAATGGACTTTTTGCTCCAACTGAGGTGCGAGCTGAACAAGGAAAAGGAGAACCAGCAAGCAAGCCATTTGCTATTATTAATTTATTTTCTTTTCCTAAGGGATCACATAAGGGTGGAACCTCATCATGAATTATTAGAGAACTGAGCCCTCTAGCTCCACATAAGTAATATTTTGAATCTGGTGTAATTTCTTCGCTTCGAATATGATTATTTTCAACGTTTATTCTTACTATTTTCATACTTTAACAATAATAGTTGAAAATATTTTATTTTTTCTCTTATATTTTTTTATTTTTTGAGAAACCATTTGAGCATGAAACTTTAAATTACCATCCTCCGGATACAGAAAAAAGTAACAATACTATAAATATTAACAATTGTGGAAGTATACTAAGAACAAATAATACAATACCTAATCTTAGCCCGTATCCGGCTATTGTTGAATTATAATCGACTCGAGTTCCTACTATTCCGAAAATGATACCTGCAATTGCAAAGGGCATTGCATATAAAGCCCTTAGATCGGTAAATATATCCATCTCGGAATAATGACTAAATATAAATAAATATAATAAAAGGGGGATTATTATTAGTAATCCAATAAAGCCAATTGTAAGTGAAATAATTCCATACCTATTTTGACTCATGTTTAAATTATGGAAAACTATCTTTTTGGCTTCTGATTTCGGATCCCCATTTTTATTTCCCCGTGTTTTCGTGATTGGAGGTAACTCGCTAAACTTCGTTCCACACGACAAGCAAAAGTCATAACCCGGGCTAACTTTAGCCCCACATCTTTGACATTTATCTTGAATTTCTGCCATACATAGTAATATATGCTGTGAGTATTTAAAATTCTAGGTTAATGATTAGAAACAGTGAAATACGCTTAAAAGTACAAAAAAGGATATCCGATATTATTAGAATTTGCCTGATTGGCATTGGAAGTCTTATCATACTGGGTGGTATAATTGGATATTATATAGAAAAAGCAAATTGTCCCCCGGAGTCACAATTTGGGTGTGGTTCTTTGAGTAGTGCAGGGATCTATATTATGAAGGCTGAATATGAACTTATGTTCATCTTCAGTGGAAAAATCTTATTATGAGGAAAATTTAAAAATTGTATTAATGGAAACTAATTTCATTAAATATTAAGTCCGAACTGGATTATCTATTTGAAGAGGAATATAATTACTAAAGTAATTTAATCTTAATTTAATTTTATAATATTATGGATGAAATCGATCTCAAAATCATTCTACTCTTAATGAATAATTCAAGATTAACATATAGAGAGATTTCAAACCATTTAGGGTTATCAGTCAATGCAGTATATAAAAGAATTCAGGCTCTCATAGATATAAGAACTATAGAAAAATTTACTGCAAAATTGAAACCTTACGCCATAAATGCTATCTATACATTTATTTTTGGGCAGAGCAATGCTCAAGATATAGATAATTCGATAATAGAATTAGGAAAGCATGACAATACTTGGCAGATTGTGTTATCAAGTAGAAATTATGCTTATATTGGATCTATGCTGGAAAACATTCATCAATTAGATGAGTATTCTTCTTACGTATCCCAAACTCTTAAAATTCAATCTCCAAAGATAGGTTTACTTTCAGGAGTACACTATACTGCACCAGTCCCATATATCGTTCCTAAGTCAAGAGCAATGAATTATGATCAACTAGATTTAGAGATTATTCGATCATTGCACAATGACTCAAGGAAACCAATATCTGAGGTAGCAGATGAAGTTAATAGTACTTCAAATACAATTCGACGACGTTTAACTCGAATGATTGAGGAGGGTATCATTGATTTATCTATTGATTTTAATCCTGAGGCTTCGAATGATATTTTTGCTACATTTCAAATAATCGTAAAACCCTCTGTTAACAGAAATGAAATTGCTCAATTGCTGAATCAAAAATATAATCCAAATCTTTTTTATTGCTGGACTTTTAGTAATCTCCCCAATATAATTCTATGTTGGGTATGGACGAATAACACTAAAGAATTGACGGAATTAGTCGAGAATATAAAAAAGGAAAATATCGAATCAATTATTTTTGATATCATGTATAAAGTATATTATTTTGATACTTGGAAAGAAAAAATATTGTATAAATAAAAATTATTAATTAATCTTTAGTGTATGTGGCTTAAATCACTCATAAACTCAACCATATAGTCACTCTTATGAAATGTATAATGTATGTACTAACACTAGTAAATAAGACTATCCTCTTCAAATTTTGTTTACATTTTAATTGAATCTGATTTAGTTCTCTCTTCCATAATACCAAACCTGTGATTCCTACAGATCCAGCAATTCCTGATAAACTAATCTCTGAAAAAAGGAGAGACCAAGAAAAAATTGGGTTTATAGTAGCAAAAGTATCCCCTCCAGTGCTTGCAAGATAAATTGCTCGCACAAAGAAAAAAATGGGACCTCCACCTAAAAAGATCCACTTTAAGTGATTTAGAAATTGGTTCACACTTGATTTATTCAATTTTTACACCTCTATTTGTTGAATAATATTATTATTTACTTTATCTGAGATATTTAATCCAACTTTTTCCATCAAATCTAATGTATTGTCTTTTAAAGGTCCTTTCTGCTCAAGAACAATTCCAGTAATAGTACAGTGTATTATCTCTACGTTTAATTTCTTTAAGTATCTTGTTATCCTTTTAGCAGCAGATCCAGCTAATCGAAATTCTCCTTTTGTTTCAAAAGCAAATCCATATTTTCCTTCCATTTTAAAATGTTTAATCTTCTTTAAAAATAATTTCATCTTTTTAGAAGCCCCGTGAAAGTGTGTTGGCCCGCCTATTCCTATTATATCATAGTAAATTAATTTCCTTGTATCAAAATCTCCAATAGAACTACTATCTACATAAAGACCTCCTGCTTCTAATCCACGGCTTAATGACATGGCTACTTTTTTAGTATTTCCATATACAGAATCATAAAGGATTACTGCTTTTTTCATACTTTTCCCTCCTTTTTTAAGGTTTGTAGCATCTCATAACTTTTTCGATAAAAGACTTTTGTGAAAAACTTATGTTCACGTTGACAAAAAGGCAGACTTTTTGAAGTAGAATGATATTTTTTGCATTCTTCGCAATTACCATGATTTGAACATCCTGTTTTAGGGCATGGGCAATTAAAACTAATGAGTATCACCTCGTTTTTTTTTAATTTAAGTATAGAAACCCACTAGATATAATTCTAAGTTTAAATGAGAGCAAACGAATTAACCATTTTCAGTACAAAATTCTGCTAATTTTTCAACTATTTGGTTGATAAATGATCTGTTAAATCTGTAATTTTTTTACACTATAATTGAAAATCTTCTTTATTCCATAGATTATAATTTATAATTTGTTCAATTTTCAGTATACATGGAAATATATGAGGGTTATGAAGTCTAGTAATTTAAATTAAAATGAAATGAGGTGAAGATTATTGGAAATAAATAAAAACTCAATAAAAAACATATCTAGAAAAATAACAAAATTAACATTATTTCTAATCTATACAATCTTCGTTGTGTCTTTAATAGCAGGTGGAATATCTACAGGAATTATGACCTTAATTCCAGATGATGCAAGCAAACCATGTTATTTAGGTTATTACGCGCACTGTTCATTTACCCCCTATAGTACATCGATATTATTTGTAATGGCTATAATTGGCACAATTTTGTTTTTAAAACTAATAAAATATGTTCGAAGGCAATACAAAAAATTAGTGGAAGAAAAATTAACTATAAAAACTCAAATAAATAGATAAAAGTTAAAAATTTTTTTTTTAAATTTCTTTATGTTAAGTTTTCATCTGAAGCCTTTAACTCTACCATAATTAATATCTTCTTTTCTTTTTTCATGAAGAACTGCTTTTCTTTTAGCAATAGCTTGATATAATTCTGTAAAATTTTCAGGTGGAATAGATTCTGCTGATTTTTTTATCAATTTGCGTGCATTCTCGGGACAAGCAGGTACACAAACTCCACAACCTATGCAATAACCGAGATCAACTTCACTAGATCCATTATCATTAATCTTATTTGCGTCCATATGACAACTAGTAATGCATTCGGCGCAACCTGAACATAATTCTTTGTCAACTTCCACATAGAAATTAGAACTAATGTATTGAGCGGGATTTGGATATTTTTTAAGATTTTTAAGGACTATACAAGAACAGCTACAACAGGAGCATATCATAAATGGTTTCTGTGCGTTACTTGGACAAATTACCATACCTTTATCTTGTGTCATTTGCAAGACTTCAAGTGCTTCTTCTTTTGTAATCTCACGCCCTTGTTCAAGAAAAATACGTGGATTAACACCAATTGAAATACAAGTTTCTATTGGATGATTACATCCTTTTCCTTGAACTTCTGCTGATTGTCTACATATGCAAGGACATAAATACAATGTTTTATCGACATTATCTATTAAAGCTTTAATCTCATCAAAGTTAGAAACATTATATTCCACATTAATACTTTTCTCTATAGGGATTGTTCTCATTTGTATCATACCATTTTCTAACATTGCAGCTACAAACCCCTCATCCATATATAGGTCAATATCTTCAGAAAGTTCTTTAGTTAGTTTATCTATTTGGTAGTCATAAAATCCAACCATTAAAAATGCGATGGAATAATAATTGGTTCCATCCCTTCTTCGAATCCAATTGATTGATCCTTTTTTAGCCATTGTTAGAAGCGATTCAGAAAATTGTTCTAATGTCCATCCTTTCTTCCTGAAAGGTCTAAACATTGCTTTTGGTTCTTGAGGAATAATTTTAAGATTTAAGGCTATTTCAGCTTCTTTAGGTGTAAAAAGATGCTTTAGAATCCTTATTTCCACACCAGATTTTGTCTCAGGGTAGTCAACTGGAAGAGAATCTAAATATTTTTGAAGCTTTCGATAAATTATTTCTTCACTATTGGAACTCATAGAAATAATTTATTCTCTATTTTATAAAAATTTATCACTTAGATTTATGTTGATCTCAGAATCTAATAATTGAAATTATTTTATTATTAGTTCAATTTTAGTTGAATATTTTCCCATTATTTTCCCCTCTTTAATAAAATTAAAGTAGAATTTGTATAGCTTTTTTGAAAAAATTTTAAAAATTTTCAGTTTATCCAATAGATTTAAATATCCAACTTTCGTATATAAGCATATCACGTATATTAAATCATTATTAAAAATTTAATAACTGTGATGTTATTAGCCAGCGCTTTTTTAACAATTAATTATTTGTGAATAACTATGAATGAGCAGTTTCGTACTTTTTTGAAAAATAACAAAATCGATGAAAACACACCTCCTCAAAAAACTTGTTGTAACAATCCATTTATTGAATCCCGAGATGGTAATAAGGTTTGTTTGAACTGTGGTATAATTTCTGAAAGAACCTATGTCGGAAATGAAAGAAGGGCCTATACAATTGAAGAAATACAGAACCGTCGAAGGACAGAACCACGCTGGCGTGACTTTGGACCTCGTACTATGCTTCCTACAACCAAAACCGATAGTAAAGGTAAAAGTATTGGTGCTAAAGAACAAGCTCTTTTCTCTCGTCTTTCAAAAATCCAAAATTCGTTAATCTCAAGCATCGAAAGAAACTTTTGGGAAGCAAAACCAAAATTGAAAATGCTTACGTCAAAACTTAATGTACCCGAGTATATCGCAGAAACCGCTTGGAAAATCTATAGTTTAGTCGCAAAAAAGAAATTGACCATGGGGAGATCAATAAATGGGTTTATTTCAGGATCTCTTTATGCCGCTATTCGTGTTCATGACTTTCCACGACTTTTAGATGAAATATGTGAAGCATCACTAACTCCAAGAAGAACTGTTCATAGAAGTTTAGCGATGATTATTCGCGAGGTTTTACCTGAACTTAAGTTAAGATACCAACCAATTACAGCTGAGAGTTTAGTATTTCGTTTTGGAAATGAATTAGATTTGCCAATTTCAATCCAAAAAAATGCAATAAATATGTTAAAGGATGCTTCAAAAAATGGTTTAAAACGAACTGGAAAAGATCCCAAGGGATTAGCTGCTGCTTGTATATATATTGCTGCTAAGAATGGAGCAATTCGTAAAACTCAGTCGCGCGTGGCTGAGGTGGCTAAAATTACAGAGGTTACCTTACGGAGTCGTGCCAAACAGATAAAAAGTAAGCTAATTTAGGAGAATCAATCATTTCGGGCAATTTAATTTAACCTTTTTATTTTTCGATAACTCTAATGATAAAAATCTAAAAGTCACTATGAATTTAAATTAATCCATTTATCTATTTAGAAATTTATTCATGTTTTTCGGGTGTTCTTGTTATAGAGTATACTTTATTCCAACAGCTGTAACCGCTAGTCCCGAGAGTAAAATATATACATTACGAAGCCGTGCCAAACAGATTAAAAGTAAGCTTAAATAAGAGACTTCATAATCCCGAGCAATTTAATCAACCTTTTTTTATTCTTTTTTAATTTTAGAAGAGAAAAAACTTGGAAAAGACAAAAAAGTTTTAATTTTCTCCAAATCCAAAAGACAGTGTGAATTTAAATAGGTATATCGCCTTAATACACTACTGACATTAATGTAAGAACAAAAATGATATGATTTAAATAAGTATGTATCTTTTTTAAATAATTAATCCATTGATCTATTTTGATCACGAATTCATAAATATTGCTTAATTACATAAGTAATGTTTGAACTATGATCAATTTTTGCAAAGAAAAATGGAATTAACGATAAAAATCGTTAAAAATTAAGAGGTCGAATAAAAATGAATAAATCTAAATTAACAAAGTATATTTTTCTGTTAAGTATACTTTCACTGTTCTTTTCACATATCATCGCAATTGGCTATTCTAATGAAGTAGGAATAACAGATGGTATGTATGTTAAGCATACACTTAGTCAATATATGTTTCACGCAGGCACGACAGGGATAGAAACAGAACTCACTTTTACTAAGACTTCAGATGAGATCATTCATGTTGAATGGTGGTGGGGAGGTACTTGGCAGGACACAGGTTCTTGGGATGTAACTATCAGCACTAATATTGTATCAAATATGGTGGCAGGAAGTAGTACAATGGGTCATGAAGATGGTTGTCATAATGCGTTTTGGATTTACACAAATGTTTCCCTTAATGATCAAATTATAATGTATAATCACTATAAGGACGTTATAACAGGAAATGGCGACACTGTATACAATATTACTGGCGAAGCAACATATGGTTCTATGGCGGTTTGGCAATTAGAGGATGATTTCGGGAGTGTGGTTTGGTATGAAAAAAGTAAAGGTTTTCTTGTAAATGGCACAAATCGCTATACTGGGGGATATTGGGAGACATTTGAATTTGAGGAGACTAATGCATCCTTTGGAGCAGTTCCAGGCTACAATTACTTTTTTCTAATTGGTTTGTTATTAGTAAGTGCAATAGTCATATTAAAAAATAAATCAATTAGGGAATAATAAAAATAAACTTACTTAAATACAGAGCAAAAGAACTTATTATTAATTCAATCTAATTTCTTTTTTTATCTTTTTGGAAAATTTATTTAGAATTTTCAGGCTGTTCTTGTAAAATAGAATTTTTTATACCAACTCCAGTAATACACAATCCAATAATTAAATAGAATGTGTTCACAGCAATAAAGAAAATCCAAAAGATTGCAGGTAAAATTGCTGTAATAGTATCACTATAAAGGGCAGATTGAAATCGGATAGTAGTAAATGTTGTTGTGATATTAGTCTTTCCTAATAATACTAAGAAATCCATTTTAACAAAAGCAGCTAACAAACCTACCATCCCGATGATTATTATAAGTTTGGTTAATGGCTTGCTTTCAATATTCTTTTTTGAAGAGATCTTAAAAATGAAAATGCCCAAAATTAAAAAACAAACCATTGAAATAATCACAAATAACCATAATAACGTTCCCGAAAATGGAAATATAGTTGAAGAGTATACAAATTCGGACAACAATATAGTATTTCCATCAAGAATAAATGGAGTAAAATTTAGTAGTATTATATATGCTAATTCGATTATTGAAATAATAATAAATATAGAACCTACAATTTCAAGAAATTTAAGAACTTTTTCGTATTTCATATTTAACACGTTCAAATCTTTTTAAAAAAGCAAGAAAATTTTTTATGCAATTATACTTATTATTGTTTTTGAAATTAATAAAAATTTTTAATATTATTGTTTTTTTAATCAATTTTATTTAAGAATAATAAATCACCTATAAAGGTTTTATATTGAAAAAGAAAAAACAAGCTGACTCGGAAATTCCAAGTTGTCCTCATAAAAATATCAAACAAGACAGTGGATTTATTGTTTGCCTAGATTGTGGATTGATCATGGAAGAAAATGTAGCTTTTGAAAATACAGTATCAACCAGCGATTACTTTAACGACTCACAGAGAGATTATGAGAGAAGAATCAGGATAAGTGATTCAAAAGCACTTCAAGATCCTATTATAAAAGAAAAATATGAACGAATTAAGACTCTTGAAAAATGGTTTAGAGATTATGAATCTGATTTCACGGAACAAAAAAAAACTATTGAATTACTAAAAAGCCATGGGATTGGATTAAACATTGATTATGTTAAAAATAAAGAAATTAAAGATAGATATCTAAAATACAATAAGTATCATCGACATAATTATCAAAATATGGTAATAATCTTTCTAGCAATCGTATGGATGGAAATAAAAGACACGACGAACATTAGGGTTGAGCAATTTATTAATGTTTCAAGAGCCTTAGGACATAAAATAAACAAAAAGATGCTAAATAATGCGATGCTAAAAATTATGAGAACAGAAAATATCTTTAAAGATAAAAAGAGCTCTACAGAATTAGAGAAAGAAATCAAAAATAAAATTAAAATAGTTTTTCAAAAAGATTTAAATAGCATTCCATATGAGAAAGTCCAAGAGTTTTTCAACGATAAAGTTGAATATGAAAAGACTAAAATCGAAATGCAATTAACAGCTGATAAAATATTGAATAAAATATCATATCATCAGATTCGGAGTCTTAATTATAAAGCTTTCACTGCTGGATTAATTTATTATATTGGTCAAACTCTTGATAATAGAAAAATATTTACACAAAGTATTGTAGAAAGCACTAGTAAATTTTCAAGTACGACAATTAGAAAGAAATACCATTTTCTAAAAGATTTACTTGGAGATCCTCAAAATCTTAACCTCTGATTTTTAGACCTATTTTAAATAATATTTATTTAGAATTATAGTTTAAATAAATAAAATGTCATTATCTCATAAACAAAATGAAATCTATTATTACAATCAGCCAATCGAGGAAATTGTAAAAGATTTAAGTACAAATATTGAAATTGGATTAAATTCCTCTGCATTAAACGAGCGATATGACAAATCGGGCTATAATGAATTACCAAAAGTTAAAAAGTCTATTTGGAGGATATATTTAGCACCAATTTTTAATTTTTTAATTGTAATTCTTCTCGTTGCGGGCGTTATAATTGTATTATTAGGATCACCTGGTGAAACAATTATAACATTCACAGTAGTAGGTGTTAACTCAGTTACTGCAATAATCCAGCAATTTCGAGCGCAAAAAGCACTGGAATCTTTGAGAGAAATATCAGCTTTAAAAGCTAATGTTTTAAGAGATGGGAGACGGATTGAAATAGCTACGAGAGAAATAGTACCGGGAGATATTGTCATTTTAAACCAAGGTGATAAAATACCAGCAGATGGTAGAATTATAGAATTCACAAATTTTAGTGTTGATGAGGCTCCCCTCACAGGAGAAAGTGAATCCGTCGAAAAGAATAGTTTTATCTTAGAAGAAGAGAATATATCTGTTCAAAATCAGTCTAATATGGTATTTATGGGAACATATGTGCGAACAGGAAGAGCGAATGTATTAGTTACTGGAACAGGTATAAAAACAGAAATTGGAAAAATTTCTCAGACTTTAAACGAGATGGGAAGCATTGAAGATATCCCATTAACTAGAAAATTAAATCATTTAGGACATATCCTTGGAATTCTCGTGATAATAAATCTTATTATTTTGTTAGGATCCAAACTCATAATACTGGCAATTCAAGGAAATTTGATTCAAAATTTCATTATTGAGGCAATAACGGATTCGGTAATACGATCTATGAACATCGTGCCTATAAATCTTCCATTGTTATCAACATTAGTTCTTATTACAGGTGTTTTGGCAATGGCTCAAAGTGGGGTTATAATAAAAAATTTATCCGCAATCGAATCACTAGGACGAGTTTCAGTCATTTGTTCAGATAAAACGGGGACAATCACTAAAAACGAAATGACAGTAGAAAAATTTTGGATAAATGAACAAGAATATAAGGTTACTGGATCTGGATATAACGCAGACGGGAAGATATTTAAAGACCATTCTCCAATAAATCTAACGAGTAATGAAACATTCATGAAATTTCTTAATTCTATTGTGATAAATAATACTGCTAGTTTAGAATTTGAAGATGTTAAGGTTAAATTAAAGAACATTAAGGAGAAAGCCATAAGAAGAGCACTAGGTTCACCTACGGAAGCAGCTCTTTTAGTATTAACTGAAAAAACGGGGTCGTATCCTTATGACATTAAAAAGCGGTATAATAAGATTGATGAATTTTCCTTTAGTTCAAAAGAAAAAATTATGACAACCATTAGTAAAAATAACGAGAATGATGCCGAAATTTTAGCATTTTCAAAAGGTGCCCCTGAAAAGGTCCTCTCGTTATCTTCACAAATTGAAATCAATGGGGAATTGAAGGAATTTGATTCACAACACAAAAATTCAATTCTTGATATTATAAATAAGCATGCAGGACAAGGATTTAGAACCTTAGGGATTGCTTATAGATTATTAGAAAAAATCAACGGATTAAAAAGAGAAGAAGTTGAAAAAAACTTAATTTTTCTCGGTTTTGTATCCATTATGGATCCTCCTCGTCCAGGTGTTAAGAAAGCTGTTGAGGAGTGCCAAGCAGGGGGTATAAAAGTAGTGATGGTGACTGGAGATCATCCTGCAACAGCAAAAACTATTGCTTCGCAAATGGGGATTTTCAAAGAAGGTGATATAGTTACAATGGGAAATCAAATAGAGTACAAGCCTTTATCAGAGTTTAATAATACCTCGGTATTTGCTAGAGTCGAACCCAATGATAAAGAAATAATAGTAGAAAATTATCAAAACCAAGGTCTTATATGTGCTATGACAGGTGATGGAATCAATGATGCTCCCGCTCTAAAATTAGCTAATGCGGGAGTTGCAATGGGGATTACAGGAACTGATTTAGCAAAAGAAACTTCTGATATGGTAATTACAGATGATAATTTTTCTTCGATTAAACAAGGTGTAAAGACAGGAAGGGGAATCTTTGCCAAAATAAGGACCATCATATTCTTTTTTATATGTACCAATATCGTTGAAGGAATCGTCTTTTTCACTTTCGAATTTTTGGAGCCCTTCATTGGATTCGAACTTTTTTCTTCAAATTGGCAACATATTTACATTTTTGGTATAGTTCATTCTCTTCCTTCTTTAGCATTAGTAATAGATACGCCTCCGAAAGATATTATGAACGAACCGCCCAGAGATGAAGAACAACTATTAAACAAGAATTTATGGATTATGTTGTTAATTCAATGTTTTCTATTTGGCTTAGGATTAATATTAGCACTTCAATTAACCTTAAGTGAGATAATTCCCTTAAATGAATGGAATTTGAATCCAAATTTAAGTTATCTCGTTCCATTTAGTACTCATTCTGAATTAGTAGCAGGGAAAGCAAGAACTATGTTTATTACAACAATATTTATTGTAGAAGCTAATTTCATCTGGACTTTTAGGAGACCAAATAAATCTCTTTATAAAACTTTAAAAGAAGAATTGAGTTATTCACTCTTAGTTGTATGCTTATTTACCATGGCTTTACATGTATTGTATATCTTATTTTCCTATACTGTTAATCATTATGTAAATGTCGAATTTGGTTTAAATTTACAGATAAATTTCATGTTCCTCAGTGGAACAGATTGGTTAATTTGTATTTTACTAGCATTACCAGGGTTTCTAGGTGTTGAAATATTTAAATATTATGCGCGAAAAAGAAAAATACATTTTTAATTTCCCTTAAATAGAAATATTTAATTTTTTAAATCATGATTATTATAGGTTATTTATTATATTGATAAGAAATTTGAGATCAATAATTTTTATCTTATACTAAAAATTTTGGTAGAACTACTATGGAATCTACAGAAAAAGATTATTATAATCTTGAATTAGAAAAGATATACAAGGATTTTCAAACGGACCCAAAAAAGGGAATAAGTGAAAAAGAAGCGAGAAAAAGACAAGAAAAATACGGTTATAATGAGATACCTAAAGTCTCGAAAGGTTTCATCAAGATATATTTAGCCCCGCTTTTTAATTGGCTCATTGTAATTTATTTGATTGGCTCTGTGATTTTATTTTTAGCAGCTATATTTGGAGGAGAGGGATCTCTAATGTTTATTGGTTTAACATTAGGGGTAGTTTTTCTAAATTGTTTCGTTGCTATTATTCAGCAATATAGAGCAACAAAAAAGCTTAAAGCTTTACGTGAATTAACAGCTCCTACGTCAACCATTATTAGAGATGGCCAAAAGCAAGAGATTCCCACTAAAGAAATAGTAGGTGGAGATTTACTAGTTTTAAATCAAGGCGATAAGATTCCAGCTGATTCTCGAATAATTGAATCATATAATATGGTAGTGAATGAAGCTTCGTTAACTGGTGAGTCTGAACCTGTGAGAAAATTAGAAAAAGGTAGAGCTTTACAAAAGAAAGATATATCGATCGGAGCACGAAGTAATATGGTATTTTATGGAACTTTTATAAGTACTGGGACTGGTAAGGCAATTGTAGTAAAAATTGGTGGTGATACAGAAATTGGTAAAATTTCTCATGGATTAGAAGAAGCTGGTACGAGTGAGATTCCAATACGTCAGAAAATGAATCATTTCGGAAAATGGTTAGGATTAACTATTTTTA
>JAEOTW010000369.1 GCA_016839655.1 Promethearchaeota archaeon
GAATTTATAATTAGGTTCTTCGATTTCAGAGGGTTCAGGTTCAGATTTAATGAAGGTCACATCTTTAGTTTGTTTGAAATCTAATGTTACTTCTATAGGATTATTCAGTTTGTTCTCAATATTGATTTTACGCGTTATCTTATCATACCTAGTACGCACTTCGATGT
The DNA here is from genome assembly GCA_016839655.1 of Promethearchaeota archaeon. Next base: position 168 of record JAEOTW010000369.1, read on the forward strand.
GCTGTTTAGGTTCAAGCGCATCTTCAAAGGTGATTTTTGGTTCACCTTCTTCAATCTGGACGATGTCATCAACAACAACTATATCATCGTCAATTAATTCTTCAGAAATTATTTTATTTCCGACAGTTTGAGCAGTACTAAGAAATAAGAATGGAAGATTATTTTTATATAGAGTCATCGGGGAATTAGCGGGAAGATCGATATTTTCTCCTTCTTTTATTAAGACGTATTTAATTATCGCGTCCCACTTCAGTTTATTTGACGACACTGAATGCTCTGTATATTGAATATCGATTTTACGTTCAATATTAAACTGACTTTTAGTTTTGAACCATTTTAACTTAATTTTTTTCCTTGTTGGTACTGTTGCTTTCATTTTTTCACTCTCCTCATAATAATTGTTTAAACCGTTGAGTTCTTTTCATTGGACCCTTCTTAATACTTTTAAGACGCTGTAATTCGTTCATCATACCTTGGTTCATCTGTTCAGGTGCATTTACTGTTTGATAATCAATGAGATTAGATGTTGGTGTAGGTAACTCAAATATTGCAAATCCTAATTCGACATTCTCGTACGTAAAACCTGTTTGATTGTCAACAACGATAAATCCTTCTATCTCTGCGGTTTTTCCGTCTTCATTGATGTTTACTTGAAGTGTAGTGTCCCATTTTATCCTCACATCCGATAAGAAATAAAGGATTTTTACAATAATTTCACCTTCTATTGTAGAATTTATGATAAAATTAAATGTTCCTTTCATGTCAGCAAAAGTTTTATAGGAAGATGCTTCACAAATATTTGATACTTTTTCTCTCATTTCTCTCGTAAAATCTATCGCGTACGAGATAATGCTATTAGCTGCGGATTTTTCTCTGTCAATAATTTGTTGGGAATTGTTGTAATCGGGTAAGGTTATTATTGTCTGCTGTAAAGTTATATATTCCTTATCCTCAGTTTTTATATATTCTAATTTGATATCAGCCGAATTTGGGTCAAAGCTCGCCGGTACGTTTTGGATTTCAAATTCATTTATTCCAGGATGAACTTGCAATTTAATCTCTCTTTCAACAATTCCACCCCCGCCATTAAAAATTACTAAGCTTTTTACTTTAGGATCTATTAACATTTTAGATTCATTTTCATTTTTTTAAGTATTATCAAATAAGTTAACTTCGTTATTTAAATTTTTATTAAAATTCAAATTTGATAGTAAAATCGTGAAATCCCTATAGTGAGGTTAAATAGAATGAAAAAAAATTAAAGAAATTAAAGAAAATTAGGAAATTTAAAAATTAGAATAGATCATAAATTTATTTGCTGAACCTAAGCTGTAAATCTCAAACTTTGCTCCTTTTTTAGTTTCGCAGAACATTTGGATCATAGGAAATAAGTATATTTGCGTTGTAATTTGAGCTTCTTTATCTTTATCGTAAGTTTTATGGTCACTTCCGGCTGAACTTATCGTTTTCTTTATATTTTTATTCCAATAACCTAACGATGGTTCAGCTTTTGATTCTAGTTCTTTAAACTCGTTAAACCTTATACCCTCAACTTCCTCTATCATTTGGTGAAGATCACGCTCGATCTCTTTCTCATATCTTGTTTGAGCGCTACTATGGAGTACAGGAATTCCTGTAACAACAGTTTTAAAGGGGACTGGGAGAATTTGGTATTTATACATGTTTTTATGGCCACCACAATCTCTACATTGCTCCTTACTAGTGCCGGTACCATAACACACCCCACAAGAATAAGAAAACATTTTTTCTTCTTTTTTTTGATCTTCTCCAGTTAATACAACCACTTTTTCTTCTATTTTCCCCGTACCTTTACATGATTTACACTTATTTTCGACATATCC
>JAEOTW010000233.1 GCA_016839655.1 Promethearchaeota archaeon
AACCAATTAATAGCAGGATAATGTTTTAAATATGCTAAGTTAGGATCTAATGCCCAGAAAACTTGAACTAAGCGTTTTATTGTTGCAGTTACTGGTTCACTGAAGTCACCCGCAGGAGGAGAAATAGTTCCAATTATAGATATTGAACCTTTTTTTTCATTTCCTAGATGATCTTTTCCAAAAGTACTAACAACTCCTGCTCTTTCATAAAAGCTAGATAATTTTGAAGGTAAATAAGCTGGATAACCTTCTTCAGCAGGCATTTCTTCTAATAATCCAGAGATTTCTCTTAACGATTCCGCCCATCTTGAAATACTGTCTGCAAGGACTGCGACGTTATAACCCATATCTCGAAAATACTCTGCAATTGTAACCCCAGAAAAGAGACTCGCCTCTCTAGCAGATACAGGCATATTGGAAGTATTAACAATGAGTATTACTCTTTCTAACAAGGGTTTACCACTATTCTGATCAAGATTTTCTGAGAATTGTTTCATAATGTTTGCAATTTCATTACCTGGTTCCCCACATCCGATAAATACAATCACATCAGCATCACACCACTTAGCTATCAATTGTTGAATAACTGTTTTTCCTGTTCCAAAACCCCCTGGAATTGCTGTGGTTCCTCCTTTTATTATTGGAAACAATAGATCGATAACTCTTACACCTGTAATTAAGGGTTCATAGGGGTTTTCTTTTTTCCTATAAGGACGATTTTTTGTAATTGGCCACTTTTGTAGCATTGAGAAAGATTGTTCTTTACTTTTATTTTTGATTTTAAAAATCATATCAATAATAGTAAAATCCCCTTCTTGAGCAATAAATGATAATTTCCCTGATATGGACGGAGGTACCATTATTTTATGTTCAAGAAACGTAGTTTCTTGGACAGTACCTATAATATCTCCCTGACTAACCTCATCATTAATTTTCTTTAATGGTATGAAATGCCATTTTTTAGTCCTCGATAAGCTTGGATATTTAATTCCTCTCTCTAATCTTCCTGTAGAAAAATCTTGAAATAATTTTTCTAAAGGCCTTTGTATCCCATCAAAAACATTTCCAAGAATTCCCGGACCTAATTCCATGGAGAGAGGTTCATTCAAACTAATTACTTTTTCTTCCAAATTTATATTTGTCAAGGGTTCAAAACATTGAGCAATTACATGAGCTGAAAAAATTTGAATAACTTCTCCCAAAATATTATATTTTGGTATTTTAATTAGATCATAAAGCCTTACATGATTTTCCAACCCTTTTACTTTAATAAGAGACCCTGTAATTCCGGAAATATATCCTCGCTGCATTTCGCTTTCTTCCATAATTTATTTGTTCAATCTCATATTTTTTTTTATTGATCTATTTTTTTATTGCAAAAAGGACATTTTTTAACAAAATTAGGAATAATATTTCCACAATACTTACACTTATCGATTAGAGGTTTTCGATACTTTAGTTCCAGATTAACAGGATTAGGAATCTTTATTTCTTGGTTTTTGATTTCTTTTTGTTTTATTATTTGTTCTTTTCTAATTTGTTCATCTTGTTTTTCAGGAAACATTCTGGAATAAAGCTTCTTTTTTTTAGTTCTTAAAAAAATTCCAATTGTAGCTAAAATTATAAAAAATAGCAAAAGTGAGATAATCACTGGATTAAAACCAAGTGTTAGCAGAAAATAATATAAGTAAATAAAAATAGCTGAGTAGAAAATGATTCCAATAAATCTTATAACAATAATTCTGCGTGAGTTTTTATTTTTTTTAGACTCCATAAATTCAAGGGTTTAACTTTCTTATTTATGAATAATGATTTTATTTAAATTCTTTTATGATATAATTCTTAGCTTTATCTATCTCCTCTTTTACTGATTTGATCTCAATTTCTTTATCAATCTCTTCAGAAATTATATCTTTATCAAACTCTCTACTGAATCTAATTATTGAATAATCTGCATCAAGGTAGAATGGAAAATATTCAGTACCACTCCCTTGAAAGAATTTAAAGAAAAATTCATAGTAATGTAAACGTAATGTGTTAATGAATACAAGCAATCCTTCTATTAGAATGACTACCATATTACCAAATATCGCCCCAATTAAATTTATTATATCAAATCCAATTCCCTCACCTTGAATCAAGTTTCCCATTTGGTTTATAGCAAATAACAAAGCAATATGGGCTAATGCTAGAGCTAATAATCTAATATAAGACAAAACATTACTCATAACTGATAATAATGTATCAAATGTTTCAATTGAACCTTCACCTAACAATCCGCCAAAAGATTCTCCTTGTAGATATGATATTTTAAATAACTTTCCTAACGGTTTTGAGAGTATCAATAAAAGTCCTGGGATTAAAACTAGTAATATTGGATATGGAAAAGTTAGCCATACATCAATATTGAATCCATATGTAAATATTAAAATTGCACCACCTAATAAGAAGAAAATTTTTGTTAATGAATCAGTAAAGGCTAAATATTTTCTATGTTGCTTCCAATAATTTAAAAACTGAATAAACCATCCCAAAATTATGTGAAATATTCCAATAACAATAGCAAAATAAAATACGGATAATATATTTTCCAGTGGGTTGTTCAATTGGATATTTAAAAATGGAATTGTGATGGGATTAGCCTCAAAATCCCAAAGAACAATACCAAATATATCAATTTCATGATGTCCAAAAAATTCACCATACAAAAAACCAAAAAGAAATGCAGCCCAACCGCAGAAAAAAATTATCCATGAGAAGCTAGAAAGTGACTTTTTACTCTTCCTAAATACTAAAGCTCCTATGATTCCCGAGATTATAAGAGTTAGACCATGTCCAATATCTCCGAACATTATACCAAATAATATTGGAAAAGTAATAGCTATAATTGGTGTCGGATCTATTTCGGAATATGCAGGTGTACCATACATTTTGGTAATTGCTTCAAAAGGTTTTACTAGAAAAAAGTTTTTCATAATTCGTGGAGTGATATCTCTTAAATCCTGAGGTTTTTCATCTTTTTCATTTTTTGAGATTGATTCTTCTTCTTTTTTGCTAATTTTTACTTTCTTTTTTTTAATTTCTTCTTTTGTATAAGATTCATAAATAGGACGCTTTTTTAATACGTCTATTGAATCGATAATGATATTGTCTTTAAAAATGTTAAATAAATTATTTTGTATTTCTTTTTTCTTAGAAAATGGTACAAAAAACTTAAGAACTACTCTATTTGTTGAAGTAAGTTCGAATTGTTGAGCAGCCCAGTTATATTCTTCGATATTTTGAACGATTTCGTTAATTCCCGCAAATTTCAATAAATTATCATGAGTAATTCTATTTAGTTCTTTATTATACCGTGTGATTAAATTTTTAATAAAATTAATTTCTGTTTCAATTCGATCATAATTAATAGCGATATCTGTTAAATACTTTTTTAAAACTGGAACTTCTTCAGAGTGAATGAGTCGTATCCTTCCGTTGAATTCATGATCTTTATCTTTTGGATAAATAATATAGAAACCAATTCGATCTTCTGAGATTTGGAATGTCTCATAAAAATTGGGGAATTCAGAAAAGGCGAATAGATTAATCAGATTATCTATATTTTTTGAAAATGTAGTGAATACTCGAAATTTGAAGTGGCTTAAAGCATGTGGATTATCCTTTGTTAAACTAATTTTTTCAAGAAACTTATAACATTTTTTTACAATTTGAATCTTTTCTAATTCAATATTTGCTTTAGTTATATAACTATTTAATTCTGTAACTCGATTTGTAAAGAATTCAATTTCTTCAAGAATATGATTCATTAAGTCATTTAGATTATTAGCGCTAAATTCAATTCTCTTCGATTTTTTAATTCGCAAATTCTTAATATCCATTTCACTAATTTTTAATCTCTTAAATAATGTATTTAGACTTTTTCTCAATATATCAATCTTTTCAACATTAGGTTTTTTATCTTCAATCTCTCTTTTTTTTTCAGATTTTTCTTTTGGTTTAATTTGTACAATGTTGAAATTAGAGAGTTCTATTAAAAGTTGATCTTTATAATTCTGATTAATATCGACTTTCATTAAACAAAATTCATCTTTTTTTCCCATAAAATTCTCACAAAATTGAATTATTCTTGTTTAATTATAATATCTTTAGTCTTTTTTAATCTAACATAATTTTCTCTTTCTATTTCCTCCAGAATATCTTTTATTTGTTTAATCTGTGATTCTAATCTGGGGGTTATAACATTTTTCAAACCATTGATCCTTCTATTTATTTTTTTAAAAGATGACGCTACTTTTAATAATAAATCTTCAAACTCAGAAAATTTTATGAACATACTGAAGAATTTCTTTAAATTTTCTAGTAAATCATCAAGATAATGACTTGTGTTTTCGAATGTGTATGCAGGAAGTTTTTCTTCCCGGAATAAATCATAATCTACTTGAGTAATTACTATTCCCATCTTCTTTATGGTTTGAACGTTAATCCTTGGTTTATATTGGATTTTACTTAGTTCACTAATTAGGTTTACTTCATTCTTGCCCATTTCTTCATATGTTTGCACTAACATACTTAAAGTTTCTTTATATAATTTAATTAATTCTCTTCTTTGGATTTTATAATCCTTCCATAATTTTTTTATTTGAATTATCAGTTGCTCCCGTCTAAATTCCAAAAAATTTTGTCCTTTAACTGCAAAATCTAATCTTCTCTTTAGATTTAATAAATTTGTTTTTGTGGGTTTTATCTCTCTAAAACTTATAAGTTACACCTGTGGATTATAATATTTTTTAATAAAATTAGGATGAATTCTAATTAGCTGACTTTTATTTAAATGTGAAAGAGTCTCCCAAGCAATAGTTAGGGTCTGGTTAAAATCCCGAGTTTCGTTTAATTTCTGATTGACAAATTTTTGTTCAAAATCCTCTCCAAAAAGAAGTAAATTCCTTTGATCATTATTTAAACCATCTTCTCCCACTATTGAAATTAAATCTTTCACCTCAAGATAATTAGAATAGGCTGCTAATAATTGGGAACTCACGTCAGCATGATCTTCCCTTGTTTTACCATTACCAATAGCATCTTTCATTAATCTTGATATTGAAGCTAACACTTCAAATGGAGGATAAATAGCTTTTTTATGTAAGTTTCGGCTAAGAACTAATTGTCCTTCAGTGATGTAGCCAGATGTGTCAGGAATAGGGTGAGAAATATCATCATTTGGCATTGTTAAAATAGGTATTTGCGTAATTGACCCCTTTTTTCCTTTAATTTTTCCTGTGCGTTCATAAATCGAAGCAAAATCAGAATAAATATAGCCGGGATATCCTTTTCTACTAGGAATTTCTTCTTTAGCCGAACTAAGTTCTCTAAGAGCTTCAGCATAATTTGTCATATCAATTAAAATTACTAAGACATGCATATCTTTTTCAAAAGCATAATATTCAGCTGTGGTTAAGGCAACTCTAGGAATAATTAATCTTTCAATAACTGGATCATCTGCAAAATTTATAAAAGAAATTATATTTTGAATAGTTCCACTCTCTTGAAACCTTTTCAAAAAATATATAGCTTCATCTTGAATAATGCCTATTCCACAAAATATGATGACAAAAGGTTCTTCTGATACCACCTTTGACTGAGTCGCTATTTGAGCTGCCAATTTATTATGAGGTAGTCCTTGTCCACTAAAAATAGGGAGTTTTTGCCCTCTAATAAGTGTAAACAAGCCATCAATTACAGATATACCTGTTTGGATTATATCTACGGGATATTCTCTAGCAAATGGATTAATCGGAATTCCGTTAATATCTCTTTGGACATCTGTTAATATATCAGAATCCAGTATATTCTTTGATCTAATATCAATAGGACTTCCTAAAGAATTGAAAGTTTGTCCGAACATATCTTTTGAAATGTTAACTTTAAATGTATCTCCCGTAAACTTGATTTCTGCATTTTCTGAGGATATTCCGGATGTATCCTCGAAAACTTCAACTATTATCATATCTTCACTAATTTTAACAATTTGACCCGTCCTAACATTATCCCCGACTTTAATCTTTACAATTTCACCATATTGAGCACTATGTTCATTTTTTAAAAATAGAAGAGGCCCAATAATCTGTTGTATCTTTTTATAAATTATACTCATTTTTTACCAAATACTCTACGAGTTAATTTTAATTCCTCTATTTGATTTAATAATCTATTTTTTATATCTTCCAATTTATCAAAATCTTTATTGGGAACTGTACGATTAGTTCTTAAAATCTCATCCATTACTTTAAGTTCCTTTATTTCTTCAGTGTAAAATCCTTCTTTAATAAGTTCTTTACTTTCCTTATACACTAAAAGAATCAATTTTATTGAGCCTAATAGTTTTTTTATATTTGTAAAACTATCAATATCATCAAAAGCATTTTGAATTAAAAATCCCTCTTTAATTAATTTGGCAATAAAAATTATAAGTTGATTCTCTTCAGGTAAGTTTTCTTCTCCAATTAGTTGAGTAATATACTTTAATTCATTATCTTTAGATAAGATCTCATTTACTTCTTTCCGACATTCAAACCAATCAGCATCTATCTCAACCCAATCAAAATCCCGTTCAAACCACCACTCAGAAATATAATCTGGATAATTAGAGTATGAATTTAACCAGTTTATTGCGGGATAATGTTTTGAATATGCGAGTGCGGGATCTAAAGCCCAGATACCTTGGACAAAATTTTTAGTCGTTGCTGTGACCGGTTCACTGAAATCTCCAGCAGGGGGAGATACAGAACCAATAATTGTCATAGATCCAACCCTTTCATGTCCATTTTCACCATTTCCTAATAATTCAACAACACCAGCTCTCTCATAGAAACTTGAAAGTTTAGAAGGTAAATATGCAGGATAACCTTCTTCTGCAGGCATTTCTTCTAGTAACCCAGAAATTTCTCTAAGAGATTCAGCCCATCTTGATGTACTATCGGCCAAAACTGCTACATCGTACCCCATATCGCGATAATATTCTCCTATAGTAACTCCTGAAAAAATACTAGCTTCACGTGCAGATACAGGCATATTTGAGGTATTAGCAATAAGAACTATACGTTCTAATAAAGGTCGCTTAGTTTGGGGATCAATTAACTCGGAAAATTGGGTTAAAACATCTGCAATCTCATTTCCTCGTTCCCCACATCCTACGAAAATAATAATATCAGCATTACACCATTTAGCTAAACAATGTTGAATGACTGTCTTACCAGTTCCAAACCCTCCTGGAACTCCAATAGTGCCACCTTTTGTAATTGGAAATAGTAAATCTATCACTCGAATACCAGTGATTAAAGGCTCGGATGGAATTCTTCTTTGTTTAAATGGTCTAGCTTTATTTACAGGCCATTTTTGAAGCATTGAAAAAGATTTTTCCTCATTCCCTATTTTCAATCTATAAATCTCATCTTTTATTGTATAATCTCCTTCTTGGGCAATATAAGATAAAATTCCCGTAATTGAAGGAGGTATCATTATTCTATTTTCAATTAAAGGTGTTTCTTGTACTATTCCGATTATCTGTCCACTAACAACTTTCTCATTAATATTAATCTTTGGTTTAAAATGCCATTTCTTTTTTCTTGATATTGTTTCTATTTCTAACCCTCGTTGTAATCCACCATCTTTAAAAATCTCAAATGCATCTTGCAGTGGTCTCTGGATTCCATCAAATATTCTCCCTAATAATCCTGGTGCTAATTCCATGGAAAGTGGTTCGTTTAAGTTGACAACCTCATCATTTATTCTTAAATTTGTTGTATTTTCAAAACATTGAACCACTATATAATCAGAATAAATTTGGATGACTTCTCCTAAAAGATTATACTTAGTTACTTTAACTAACTCATGGAGTTTGATTTGACGTTCTAATCCTTTGATCTTGATTAGTGATCCCATTATAGCTGAAATATGTCCCCGTTTTGTATTGTTCTTATATTTGGATCTGATCATATTGCTTTAGGTACTTATTGATTTTTGATTTTTGATTTTGAATAAATATGTTAAACTTATTTTCAATTTCTTTAATCTCTGAATCATTCACTATTTTTGAGATTTCTCTCTGAATGAAGGATGATTTCTTATCTATTAAATTATCTATCGTATAATCATAAGAAATCAAACCACTACCTAATGATATTTTAAAACCTCCAATAAAATCCTTGTGATCTTTATTAATTTCTACAAGATTTTTGAATTGATCTTGAATTCTTTCAGGATTTTTGATGAAGTAATTATAATCTTTTGAATTAAAGATAATTTCAATTGCTTGTGGTTTATCAATTGTCATTTTAACATTTTTAATATTATTGAATAAAAATTCGAGATAGCCCAAATAATTATCTTCAATTTTTTTTTTAATATGATTTAATAGACTATTTTTTAGTGTTTTTATTAAGGAATTTTTTAAATTCAAAAATTTTTCTTTTCCTTCTAGGAGTGTTGAAGATAAAGATTGATTAAGGAATTGATTATAATTTTCTAAAAAGTTTTCTTTTAATTTTTTGGCTCTTTCTTGACTTCTTTCAATATTCCTTTTTTTGATTTCTGCTTTTTGAAATAAAGTTTGTCTATTAAATTCATCTATTTCTCTTTGAGCCTTCTCAATTAAGTAAAGTCCTAAATTTCCTATTTTTTTTTTTAATTCTATTTCTTCTGAAATTTTAAATCAACTCTTCTGATACCACAATTTCTCTGATTGCTTCTAATATTTTATTAGTTATTTTTCCTTTCTCATCTATTTGTGGTTCAAAAATATCTGGAAGGATAAATATAAACGGTTCTTTATTATTAAGTTTAAAATTTATCAAAAAATCTATCATCTCATCATTTAAAGGCATTGAGATTATAATCATGCCAATTGAAGGATCCTTTATTAAATTATTAAATTCTGCTGTGAATTGATCATCGGAATTAATAATTGTACCTTCTAAACCTAAAAGTCCCATTAATACTACTAGGTCTTCTTCTCCAAGAATATGAATTTTTTGATCTAACATTAAAAATCTAATCCTGCTTCAGTTATTATTAATTTTTGCAGATTTTGAATATTTTTTTGAAACCCTTTTTCAATTATCATAATCGCTTTTTCTATATCATTAGAATATATTTTTATTTCAGAATCTACATCTTTGGAGAGTTTTATAAGTGCTGTATTTACTAATTCATTTTTTTTGGTAAGAAAAGCTTCAAATTTTTTTCTTTGCTCTTCCCTGAATTGTTCAATGTCATTTAAATTAACATCTTTTGCGGTATTTATTAAATCATCATAAACTTGTTCGATATCCTTTATCCATTTAAATATATCCATTGCACTCAACTAAAATTTTACTCTTCCATCTTAATTCCATTATTTTATTTTAGCAACTTATATTTTTTATATATAATATTAGTTAATTTTGGTAGAATGTATAAACGAATTTCCTTGTCTTTTTTTATTAAGACTTCTAAGATTTTATATATCGTTTGAAATTTAATATCGTCAGTCTTAATTTCTAATTTGTTAAAATAATAATTTAAATATAGTTTTTCTATAGACCATATAAAGTGTTCTTGATCGAGAGATGTATTAGTTAAACTTGATTTTAATTCTTTTATTACTTCGAAATATTTTATAAGAACATCAATAAACTCATTTTCATCTTTACAATTCATCAAATTATCTAATTTCTCTTCATTCATAAATAAATAATTATCAACTAAGAGTTGCAATAAAAGATTTTTATCAACACTATTTTTAACTCCTCTGTAGATAAGCCTTAAATTATAAATCTCTGAAATATATTGTACAAATGGGGAGATCATTATTTTTTCTTTTTGGGTTAAAAATTTTATTTCATTTTTTAAATTGGTATAATATAATTGATCTAAAAAGGTTTCTAGCACAAAAATTTCATTTGTCTTTTTAAAATAAAGAATTCCTTCTCTGATTATTTTATTGTAAATTGTAGGTTTCATAAAAACTTGGATTTCTTCTAATGATGGAATTTCAATCAATTCCTTCATAAAATCTGTATTGTTTAAGTATTTTTCAACTACCATATTCACAATTGTCAATTTTTTCTCGGTATTGATACCCAAAATTGTACCTAGTAAAACACGTTTTATATTCATAATTTCATATTTCAATAAATAATTTCTTAAAAAAAGTCTCATAGTTTTAGGTGAAATATATATAATTCTTCCAATTAACTTGATATAGGTGTGAAAAAGTGATTTTTCAATTTCTTCCAATGTATAGGATTTAACCATAAGTCCGGGATAAAAAATACTTATAAATTCTATAAATTGTTTAATATCGGCAATTTCATCTAATTTTTGGATAGTATTATCATCCATAATAAGTTGTTTTAAGGCGCTTATCTTTATTAAAGTATATGCGTAGGAAGGAACCTCGATACCACTCGTGAAATTCACCAAAAATAAAATATTTATAAAATTTTAATCCCTATGCAGGTGCTGGTATATTAAACACCAATAATATTGCTATGATCAAGCCATAAATAGCAATAGCTTCTCCTAATGCAACAATGACTACTACTTTTCCAAATGCTCCTTCTCTCTCGGAAATGGCTGAAATTGCTGCAGTACCTACGGTTTTTATAACATGAGCTGCAGCTAATCCTGAAACTGATATTGCTACAGCAGCAGAAATTGCTAATATAGCTGTTGTAGCAGAATTATAGTAATCAAAATTTGTCTCTTGGGCGCTAACAAATCCTACAAGACCATTTATTGTTAAAAGAAATATTATAACTAATATAACTTGAACAAGACCAAGATAAAAATAAAATTTTTGTTTACTGTTCATATTCATATCATCTAAATTTTTATTTAAAAAAATTATCCTTATGATTGAAAATAATTAAAATTTGCGTATAAATATTCTTATTTACTAATGAGGTAATTAGAATACAATATGTTTTTAGAAATTAATTAGTGAAAATTTTGTTAAAGCAAATGATGGGATATCACCCATTTATACAATAAAATCCAAGAAAAAATATTATAAATAATATTGATTAAATACGAATTCTCTAAACGGGAAGATTTCTGTAACCAATTTACTGATAAATTTAAGATAATAGTTCTAAGTTATGATCATCTCAATGAATTCACTGATATAGTAAGACTCTAATTACATCTGCGATATCATGAACTCTATCACAACATCTTTCTAATAATACGATACTATCTCTTAATCTTAAGAGGATTCTTATATTTATATCTTCATTAGAATATAGGTATTCAAGAAATTGCCTGTATATTGTATCAACTTCATTTTCAATTTCATGTATCTTTGTTGTATTTTTAAATACTACATCGGGTTTGTCTCTTAAGCTTTTTATTGTTGATTTTAGTACATCAGCCATTTCAATAGTTTTATTGATCAATTTCTCATATCTCTTTACTATTTCAGGATTATTCTTGATTTCAAATTTGATTTTTGGCAACATATCCACAAATTCGAGAGGGTAATTAATTACATTATCCATTTGTAGAATTAAAGCAACGAAATCGCCTAATCCGGCCCCAGATTCGGAAAAGTTTTGAATTAACTGTATTTTAATTGCATCAGCATCTTCTTCAGATAATTGCATTTTACTTTTCTTTTTTTCAAGCGAATTTTTATGTTTTTCATAATTTTCAGCCCATCTATTATAAAAAACTCCCATATCACTGAGAACAGAGTAAATTATTCTTGAATGTTCTATTAACATTGAGACAATTTCTTCTTTTAATTTATTCATATTTACCATTTAAATATTTAATTGACTCTAATAAAAATAATAAATTAGATCAATAAAAAATATTGTATTTAGAGAAATTTTAATATATTCTTAATTTAATTTATAAGTAAATTCTAAAAGAATTTAATATATTTTTTTAATATAATAGTCTTATTGAAATTTGGATTATTTTGACGCATTTATATTGATAAAAAGGTGAAAAAATAACTTAATGAAGATAAAGGAGAAACTTCATCAGTGGAAGAAATACTCTAAAATGTCAGATTTGGGGATAATAGCAAGACGTAAATTTTTTAATAATGCTTTTGACGGAGCCCTGACATGTGCAGGAATTGTAAGCGGAATTTTTATAATATTCCTCTCAGGATCTTTGACATTTGAGACTCAAGATGTCCTCATAACTGGATTTGCAACCGCTCTTGCTATTGGAATTAGTGGGTTGTGGGGGGCATTTCTTTCTGAGGAGGCTGAAAGAAAGAAAAAATTAATTGATATGAAAAAGGATATGGCTGATTTAGAAGATCAATCCCTCGATTTAAATAATGAGAAAAGAGAAAAAAAGAAGAAGAAGAATAAATCTACAACAATAATAGAAAAAGCAGAAAATTTCGCAACAATTATAGCATCTTTAGTAGATGGTGGTGCTCCTGTTTTAGGAAGCTCTCTCCCTTTGATTCCTTTTTTCTTCGGAGTTTCGCTCACTTTATTACACTTTATATTTTCATATATCATACTTGCTGGTTTACTAATATATTTAGGTATATTTTTGGGTCAAATTTCAGGAGGAGGCCGTTTGCGTTATGCTCTACATTTAATAACAGCAGGAATAGTAACCCTAATAGTTTCGATACTTCTTGGTATATAAAAGGTGTTTCAAAATTTTAATTGTTAACCATTTTTTTAAATGTAAAATAAAATTCTAATAAAAGGTAATTCTTCCCTCGATTATTGGTTAAATAGAAAATAAAATGTTTGAAAAATTTAGAATATACGCAAAAATTACGAATTTATGGGCAATTGCTAGACGCTACTTTGTAAATAATTTCTATGACGGTATGTTAACAGTTTTAGGTATATTATTAGGTTTTTTTGTCATTATTTTAAAGGAAGGTGACCCAACAGTACCTAGTCATCTTGTTATATTAACTGGTGTAGGGAGTTCTATATCTATGTTCATTTCAGGTCTAACTGGATCATATCTTTCAGAGAAAGCTGAGCAAAAAAAAATTGAAGAGGATTTAAAGAAAGCAATGGTTATAGATGTCAGTGAGGAAGAACCCGCAAGGGAAGAAGAATCTGAGGATATAAAAGAAATTGAAAAAGCAATGCTGATTAAAATAAATAAAAATGTAAATTCTAAACCAAAAATTAGATTGAGAAACAGGAAGAAAAAGATTAAAACACTACAACATAAAGCAGAAAATTTCGCTAGTATAGTTGTGGCTTGCGTAAATGGGGGTTCTCCGTTTTTAGGAGGATTAATCCCATTAATTCCATTCTTCATTGTTCCTGATGCTACTCTACTAATTTTTATTATTTCCTTTTTCATAATTTTATTTTGCATTATTTTACTAGGTGTCTTTTTAGGAGTAGTTTCAAAAGAATCTATAATTAAAAATATAGTTCAGATGACATTTGCCTTTTTTATAACCGTTTTGATTTCTATATTTTTATTGGGCTAAACAATAAACATAAAATTTAATTTCTGACTTTTATTTCCTTATTTAATATATAAATTGAAAGGATAAACCTTGAAGACATTTGTAGGAATTGATATTGGTTCATTAGAGACTAAAGTTGCGTTATTAAAAGAATCTGAATTATTGGATTTTAGAGTTAGTCGATCAACATTTGATTTTAAACGTGTAGGAAGTAATATGTTTAATGAGCTTTTGAATCAACACAATTTGAAAAAGGATGATGTATATGTTATGAGTACTGGATATGGGAGAAATACTGTATCATTTGCTGATGATCGTATTACTGAAATTACGGCTCATGCACGTGGAGTTCAATACTTCTTTCCAGAAGCACATTCCGTAATAGACATTGGTGGTCAAGATAGTAAGGCAATTGTTATCTCTAAGAAAACCGGAAGTGTTATTGATTTCCAAATGAATGACAAATGTGCAGCTGGAACAGGTCGTTTTATAGAAGTAATGGCAGGTGCTCTTGAAGTTCCTATTAACGAAATAGGAGGATTAGCTCTTAAATCCAATAATCCCGCTTCAATAAGTTCGACATGTACTGTCTTTGCAGAATCTGAGGTTATTTCACTTTTTGCAAAGGGATCAAATAAAGAAGATATCGCTGCAGGAATTCATAAATCAATAGCAAAACGAGTCGCAGGAATGGCTAAACGCATAGGGGTCGCCCCACTTTTAGTATTTTGTGGAGGGGTGGCTAAAAATGTTGCAGTCAAGAGTTTTTTAGAACAAGAATTAGGATTTGATGTTGTAATTCCAGTACTTAATGGAACAAGTACTGCTCAACTAACAGGTGCAATAGGTGCAGCGCTTATTGCTCAAGACCAAGGTAAAAGCTAATTATTTTTAACTTTATTTTTAAAGGTTTAAGATTTGGTTAATTATGAAAAATTTTATGTATAATTAACCCTTTTTTGATTAATAATTCAAAGACGTTAAAAACTAAAATGGATAATATAGAGCTTTTATCTGAATACGCTTCATTTTTAAGAGAAAAAAAAGAAGAAGGTAAAAAAATAATAGCATTTATATCTCATGACAATATTCCCGAAGAATTATTAGACGCAGCAGGTTTTATCCCACTCAGATTAATATTTGCTGGGAATGATGATTTGATGGATGCTAGTCATGACTATTTACCTCCATCTACGTGTGCATTTGCTCAGTCTTGCATTGGTCTATATTCTCTGAAGCCAAGTCAGTATAATTTCTTAGATTTGGTAGATTACTTTATTGTATCAAACCATTGTGTAAGTGATATTTGCGCATCAGAAATTATTAGTAAGTATTTTAACATTAAAAGATTGGATTTTTATCTTTCTTATACTAAAAATGAGAATAGTCTCAAGTACTTCAAATTAGAATTGACAAATTTAATAGAAAAATTAGAAGAAATTCAAGGTTCCACCATTGAAAAGGAAATTTTCTTAGAAAGCATTAAGAAGTATAATAAATTCAAAAAATTCTTAAAGAAGATAAATGAATTACCTATTAAAGGCTCAATCAAACTAAAAATCCTTCATAAAGCAATGTTATTCGGCCCAGGAATAATGTCTGAGTTAGAACAAGAATATAATAGTCTAAGTCAGAATGCAGATGGATCTTTAGAAAAATCAAAAAATATCTTATTAACAGGCTGTTCTATCTTTTTAAATGATTATTTAATCGATTTGATTGAAGATGGAGGGGGAAATATAACTTTCTTTGATTCTTGGATTGGATTTAATTATTATTCTCAAATAATAGATGATGAAAAAATCAACTCATCAATAGATCCTATTGAATTGTTAACTCAAAGATTCAAAAATAATATTTATGGGGATCACTCCGTCCCAAATTTCTTAGAAAATAGAACAACTCTAATACAGAATTATTATAAGGAATTTCAAGCTAAAACTGGTAAAAAATTGGGAGTTATTAATCATATCATTAAATTTTGTGATCACATGTTAATAATGTCAACCCATTTGAAAAATCGCCTACAAAGTGAAGGGATTCAGGTATTAAATTTAGAAAGAGATTACTCAAGAGCCAATAGAGGACAATTAACAACAAGAATAGAAGCATTTTTGGAGATGAT
Organism: Promethearchaeota archaeon; assembly: GCA_016839655.1. The sequence continues at coordinate 15,579 of JAEOTW010000233.1, forward strand.
GTAAAAATGAGTTTAGTAGCTGATGAGTTAATTAGATTCTCTTCTGTATTAAGAATGGCATATAATTTTTTAACTGGAAGAGATTACTTAAAAAGAAAAAAGTTTAGAGAGAAAAAAAAGTTAATATCTGTAGCATTACCGTTTTCAGACTTAGTTTATGCATTCCCAGATTTAATTCCTGTTTTTCCAATTAGAATGCATGAGTTTAAAATTCATAATTATCTCACTTATTTAGGTTCAGCATCCAGTGTATTTGGCTGGAATAGAGTTTCCAATTTTCTAGGTTTTGTAAAAGATCTAGGAATTAAAGACATAAGTCAAACAGTTGACAATATTATTGAAGATGTAATAGAGGTTATCAATGAAAAATATAATGAAATGTTTGACCTTGGAATAGAGAGTGGTCTTTCAAGTGACTTTTGTTATGGTATTAAATCTCTTTATGGAATGAATGTTTCAAAGGGTAAAAATTGCGATGCAAATCTTAATTTTACTATAAGATGTAGTGCTTGGAATAAATATTTAGAATCTATTGCCGCAATAGGTAATCCTTCAAAACAAATTTGGATAGATATACCTCCCAGAGATATAGGGAATTCGGTAGAGCTTTTTGTTGATAATATAACTAAAGGAGTAAATGAATTGGAATCTATCAGTAATCACGATTATTCTGATAATGCTTTAAGGAACCATTTTCAAACAGCTAATCAAATACGCCAAGCTTATAAAAAGATTATCTTTGAAATAAGTACCTCAAATTTCCTTCCATGTAATCCAGCAACTTTTAGTGAAATCCTTGCTTTGTTAAGTATAAGTTTTCATGATTATAATTCTAACGCAACTAGGTTTAAGGATAATATTTCCTCATTGTTAATGGAAATGAACGGGAGAATAAGAAATGGCATAGGAATGGATGTTTCAAAAATGCCTAAAATACTCATTACGCCAATGTTTGGAGGTTGGGAGCCTAAAACTCATGATATCATATATGAATTAGGCGGTAGAGCTTTATATGGTGATTGGGATCTCTTATTGTTTTTGGAAGATATACCAATATCAAATAAAACTGACCCTATTGAAGCTTATGCGACATATTTAATGAATGCAACATCAAATGGGATTGGATGCGATAATGACACATTAACAGATTCCTATTTAAGATTAGCCAAAAATTTAAACGCAGATGGCCTTGTTTTCGTCCAAGTGTTTGGATGTCATTCTATTTCAAATTGTTATACTATGTTAAAAGAAAAATTACGAAGAGAGCTAGAAATCCCTTCAATTGCTTTAAATTTCAATAAAATGGGAGAAAATATTGAGCAAGTAAAAACTCGATTAGGAGCTTTTATGGAAATGTTCAAATGAGATCTCTTTATTTTTAAATTCTAAATTAATAATTTTTTAATAATTATTTCTTTTAATATTACATGAGATTTTATACAGAATAGAGATGATCTTTCATGTTATTTCATGAAAAGAATAAAGAAATTGATTCAGATATTTATAAAGATTACCAAGTGTTGTGTGGAATTGAAGAAGAATTCTTAATAATTAATAAGAATGGAACATTGGAGAAAAAAGCAGACGAAATAATGGTGAAATCAGCAGAGATTCTTGAGAAAGATCAGAATTTTCTAAATTCACTTCAAGTTAAAATAAGAGGCTTAGATGCTGAACCTTCACCTTCACAAATTGAATATGTAACATTACCATTAGCACCAGAATCTTTAATGCAGGCTGTATTTGAAGGAAGAAAACTAATAACAGAAGCAGCTAAACAATTGGGAGTTAGAATACTTGCGCAAAGTCTTCACCCTGTACAGAGTGATCCAAATCCGATTTCTGGTACGCATATTAATGTTTCAGTTCAAAAAAAAGGAAACTTGATGACTCCTGAGGAAATGAAAGTAGTGTATAACTATCTATGGGATTATCTCCCGGAATTAATTGGAATTTCAGCAAATTCACATATTTATAGAGGAAATTGGAATAATATTGCTAGTAATCGATGTGCTAATAGTACTGTTCTTAAGTCAAATGGATTTGCACTGATACAAATTCCTGAAAATCGTCCAGCTTTAATTCCAATGCGATATTATGGTCGAATGAGATATAAATTAAAAATAGGATTTGAAGAGGATGAATTCTCCAAAAAAGTTATTACAAATAATAGAGGAGATCGTTTAGTAGATATAACTCCAAGAGGGCCTTTTACCAACATTAGCGATGACAATGATGAATTACCTTCAAGAAATCGTATTGAAGTTCGCACTATTGATGTACAATATAATACTGAAGATTTGCTTGATATTGCTTATCTTTGCTGTGTTTCTGCACTTCATGCGATTGAGCTCCAAGCAACTGGAGAAATTATAAAAGACCCATATCATACCACTAATGTAGAAAACGCAGTCGCAAATGGAATTAAAGCTGTTTTCAGAAGGAAAAATGGTATAAGTGAGTCATTAGAAAATAGTTTATCTAGATGGACTAAAGAGACTAAGATATACCAAGATTATCTAGGCATTCAAATTAAAAATTTGTTTGAGAAGAAAATTCAAACTAATCAATCTCAAAAAGAGCTCAATATTGAATATCAATCAAGAAAAATTGAAAAAATGAGACAGCAAGGAAAGACATATGTTGTTATGGAACTAGTCGAACCACGAATAGTCACTGATCGGAGAGGAAACCGTTATAAAATTACTTCTGGTACACAAGTTCGGGGTACGTTAGAAGCCAAGTATAATTTTTCTTATGATGATATTGATGGATTGGTAACCAATTTCAACGGTATAAGAGTAGTAAATAATCTTGTTGTTCAGAATCTCAAGATACCATTAAGTGAAAATGATCGTGTTTTAAGAAGTCAATCCGAATCACAATCCTTAATAGATAGATTATTTGGGGATGCATTTTTTTAATTAAAATCAATCAAATTATCAAGAAAATGGAAAACAACAATTCTAAAGTAAATTTACTTGACAGAATCTTCGTCTATGGCACTTTACAACATGAACAAAGCCGAAATTATGTCCTTAAAGGATTAAAGTATGAAAAAGCTATTCTTCCTAATTTTAAAAAAATAGAACCTCCTTCCTTAGGATTTCCATTTATTATTAAGGATAATAAATCTAGTGTAAAAGGTGAGGTTTACTATGGCGTTAGTAAGTCTCTCATTAATCACCTTGATATGATTGAAGGAGAAGGAAGACTATACCATAGAATAGTAGTAAGAGTAATATTAGAAAACGGTAATGAAATAGATGTATATACCTATTACCCCTCTGAAATTTTGATCAAGAATTACATATAAAAAATTGGAGATCATATTTATGAGCGAAGAAATTTCTTTAAAAAAAGAACGAAAATATCGAATACTCCTTATCGATAATTATTCTCGAGCTCTTCCTACCGATAGAATAGTGCGTATAGAAACTATTGTAAATAATTGTCTAGCTGAAGTAGAATTAACAACAATTCATTTTACTCAATTTAAAACAGAAATGGGAAAAGATTATATCGGTATTATCTTATCAGGTTCTGAATTAAATGTATCAAGTTTTTATTATGACGAGAGATTAAAAAAGAAATTTAAACCTCAAATTGATTTAATTCAGCAAGAAGAACAAATTCCGATTCTTGCTTTATGTTTTGGATTTCATTTAGTAGCATATACATATGGAGCACAAATATCTAGGATGAGACTTTTTGGATTAAGAGAGAGAATAATTTTTATTTTACTTAATAAAACAGATGAGTTGATAACTCAAAAAAATATTCCAGTGAATCTCCATCATCTCGATTTTGTATCTCCAAATGACTGTAAAATTCAAAAAAACTTCGAAATTATTAGTACTTCACGAACAATGGGATATAGAATGGTTCAATATATGAAGCATCGCGAAAAAACTATTTTTGCGGTTCAATTTCATCCAGAAACTCATGCTTCTTATTATTTTCAACCAAGTTTATTTGATGAAAGAATTGTAGAAAAAACTGGGATAATAGGAGAAAAAATTATTGAAAACTTCATATGGATGTGTTCTTACACGAAAAACCATTAAATGAATTTAATATAAATTCTCTCTTCCCAATTTTCCAATTTTCCATTTTTTCATTTAATATTCATCTCCGGGCGGATAATATATTTCTTTACTGATTTTATATGAATTCAATAAATCTTCATTTATAGGCTCTATATTAATATATAAATTGCATATTAAAAGCATTTTTCCTTTTTCCTTAGAAGGGAGCATCATACATCCACATTTTTCGCAGAACTCCAACTTTTTTACTTAACTTTAATCTTATTTTTCTATGATATTAATCATTTTATTAAATATGGTTATTTATTTAAGTATTATCATTTTAGAATATTATAATTTCTTAATATTTAATTATTATAATAAATAAATTTAAATAAAATCTTGCTCTATAA
>JAEOTW010000234.1 GCA_016839655.1 Promethearchaeota archaeon
ACAATTTTCATATAAATCACGTAATTGAATTTCATTACTGTTATAGAAATTTATAACAGAAGTGTAAAAGAAATATGAAAGTTATGTATATAAATTTTTCTCAGAAATGTTAAAATTGGTTGCTTTAAAAACAAATATATGAATTGCATTATCCGCTTGGCTTTTAGTGATTTGAGTTCGTTATATTTTATGGGATTTTGTAGAGTCTTTTAAAAATTATGTATATCTCTTATAAATAGATACAAGATAAAAAAAAAAAGAATTGAGATGAATATTTAGATAGACTATTTTTTCATTCGATGCTTGAAGATTAGGAATGAAATACCCATAAAGACTGCAATGGCAATGAAAAGGGTTGAATATCCTGGAATAGGTGGTTCTCCCTCTGAGGGCGGTACGTATTGTACTTCTATTTGTTCTTGGGTAATCCCATACATATTTTTAACTTCCATCAAAACTGTGTAGTTTCCCGCCGACACCGATCCAAGATCAATATTTATTAAATTTGGAATTGTTACCCAGGAAGTCCAAGTAGATCCATTTAGTACCCTATATTGATAATCTGTATCAATAGTCCCGTTGTTATTATTATCTGCATCAGTGATATCAACTTTCAAAGCAATTTCAGTAGAATTTACAATCAATGAATCAAGTTCAGTAGTAAAACTAAAAACAGGAGGAAGCTGCGCGGGTTGTGAATACATGGTCATATTACCAAAGGGTAGTTCTTCACATCTAGACATTGCCAATAGTCCATCATCAGTATAATTAAAATGAATATATGCATTGTTATACGACTCATTCCAAAACGCGAAAGAATATATGTTTAGATAAACCTGTTTATGTTCAAAAGTATAAGTGCTGAATAAATTAGTCTCCCAAACATAAGATGCATTGTTTAAAATTCGCGCTGATACTTTTCCATCAGCTTCAACGGGGATTAACATCCCTTGCCCAACAAATCCAATAGATTCATTCCAATAGCTTATTAAAGATTCTGGACCTATCGGAGTCACTTCCCCTGAAGTAATATTCTTCAAATAACCCCTTCCAAACACACAGTAACCTGGTCCTGGACCAATATCTGTTATATTTCCATGAGATATTTCTGCTATTGATAGGATTTCAGGATCAAGCATTGTTTGTGTATAAGTGTACCATTCAGAGGGATAAACAGAAAAACTTGGTATTTTTTCTGTGTCCGCACCATCATAAGTCCATTCTTGTGCATAGGTACTTGGTATAAGAAAAAGAGAAAGGAAAGATATGCTTAAAATAAATAGTAATATTGCTTTTTTTATAATTTTCATATAAATCACATGAGTGAATTTCATTACTGTTATAGAAATTAATAACAGAAGTGTAAAATAAATATGAAAGTTACGTATATAAATTTTGCTCAGAAGTGCCAAATTTGACACTTTTGGAAAAATCTTTCAATGATTTCAACAATAAAAATATAGTTCTATTCGATTCTAATAACCTTTTAGTTCATCAATAATAGTATCCTCTGCAATATAATGAATAATTTTAGAAAGAACTAAGATTCGAAAGCATAAACTTTTTTTTGCTTTTTTTATAGGTTTACTTATTCAGATTTACAAAATTTGTTGAATAGATTGATTTGGACTACAAAAATTACCAAAATGTGCAAAATAAAATATCCACTTATTATGGCTGCCTTTGCACGACATGGTAGAATTGAATTTGCCGCTGCATATTCAAATGCAGGAGGTTTAGGAATTACAACTGCAATGAGTTATGATGTTAAAGATTTTAAAAAGAATTTAGATAAAATGGAGGAACTTACATCAAATCCTTTTGGTGTGAATATTACAGTTAATGCCGATGGAGATAAAGAAGTATACTTAAAATATTTAGAAGTTGCCATTAATGCAGGAGTTAGTATATTTACCACCTCAGCATATCAAGCTCCTTTTATTGGACAGAGAATTCATGAAGCAGGTTGTTTATGGTTTCCTAAAGTTCCTTTAATGAGACATGCGATTTCGGCACAAGAAGCAGGGGCAGATGCAATTACCCTAATGGGAATGGAATCTGCGGGAAACAAAAATCCATTTCAACATACAACATTAGTAAATTTAACAATGGGAAAAAGGATATTAAAAGTTCCCATAATTGCTGCAGGAGGATTAGGAGATGCTCGTGGTTTTCTTGGTGCTTTAGCTATGGGTGCTGATGCGGTATGTCTAGGAACTGCAATATTAACTTCGGAGGAGAGCCCAATCTTGAGAGAGAGAAAAGAACAAAGGATTAATACAGATATATTTACAGAAGAATATCACCAAAGTCTTTATCATCGAAGATATG
>JAEOTW010000235.1 GCA_016839655.1 Promethearchaeota archaeon
ATAAAAGCATATTTAACCACGAATGTTTTAATCTATGATAGAGAACTACAAGATTTGGAACAACTTATTTTAGAAGCAAAAGATGCTAAAATTGATGCTATTATTGCTCATGATCTTGCTGCAATTAGAATAGCAAAACGAAATAATACAAAATTTCATATATCAACACAAGCCAATGTATCTAATATTGAATCTGCGAAATTTTATGAAGATTTTGGTGCTGAAAGGATAATATTGGCTAGGGAACTTTCGTTAGAACAGATAAAATTAATTAAACACCATCTTACAAAATCAAAAATAGAATGTTTTGTTCACGGTTCAATGTGCACTTCAATTTCGGGGAGATGCTACTTCTCAGCTACAATCTGTGACTCTGAAGAAGACTCTGCTAATCGAGGAAACTGTGCTCAACCATGCAGACGAGAATGGAGAGTTATAGATGACCAGAATAATGAGTTCATCTATGATGGTCAGATGTTCTTGAACGCCAAGGATCTTTGTATGATTGGATATATTCCAGAATTGATTAGCGCTAAAATAGATGCGTTTAAGATTGAAGGAAGAATGAAAGATTCGCTATATGTTAAAACTGTTATTGAATGCTATAAAGAAGCGCTAGATAGTTATTTTAATAGAACTTATACAATTGAAAAAATTAATATTTGGCTTGAAAGGTTAAAAAGAGTATTTAATCGTGGTTTCCATACTGGTTTTTATTTTCACAGACCTACTATAGAGGATATTGAGTTAATGAAAAGAGGTAATGTCTCTCCTTATAAAAAACATTATATAGGAAAAATCCTCACATTTGATAAAAAAAGCAAATCTGCCAATGTTTTGCTTGAAAGCTTAGATATCCCGCTAAGTTTAGCTGATCAGATAATTATTGAAGGAACTTCAACGTATATGATTGAGACTATAAAGACTATGATCTATAAAGGAGAGAAAATACAAAGTATCTCGAGAAAGAGATATTCTGATCCAGTTAGATTCAATTTACGGGTAAATAAAGAAGTTAGACCTAACGATAAAATTTATATCATTAAAAAATGATTTTTTTATGTGAATTTTTTTTGATTTGAAAAATATCGTATTATGGTCTCAACATTACATATGCAGTTTGAACAAAAACGAAAGCGACTAGTGGAAAGTTTAACAGATAGAGGTATTTTAACTAAACCAGAAGTAATTAGGGCAATGTTAAATGTCCCTAGACATAAATTTGTACCAAAAGATGCTGAATCAAGCGCATATATGGATTCTCCTCTTTCAATAGGGTTAGGGCAAACTATTAGTGCCCCCCATATGAATGCAATGATGTGTGAATATTTAAAATTGAAAGAAGGAGATAAAGTTTTAGAAATTGGAACTGGTTCTGGTTACCATGCTGCTTTATGTGCGGAGATAGTCGCTCCAAAAGGTTCAGAAAACTCAGGTCACGTATTTACACTAGAGCGTCATGAAGAATTAGTAAAAAATGCTAGAAAAAGTCTTGAGTCTACAGGGTTTGAAAAGGATGTTACTATTATCCATGGAGATGGTACATTAGGATACCCTGAAGAAGCCCCTTATGACAAAATATTAGTAACTGCTGCTTCACCCTCGAAAATTCCTTTACCTTTACGAGATCAATTAAAAGAGGGTGGGATTCTTTGTATTCCAGCAGGATCAAAAAATTTCGGCCAAACTCTATATATTATCAAAAAACATAAAGAAGAATATAAAACAAAAAAAATTACAGGAGTTCGTTTTGTCCCTCTTATAGGAAAATACGGATTTGAATCCTAAAAGAAATTAATTATGAAGTTTAACTCTTTAAGAAAAAGTCTATTTTTCAAGCTTTTTTCGAAGTTTTTCTTCCATTAGTTTTTGGCGGACATCCTTAACAAATTTATTGTTTTCGATGTTATTTTTCAGCGTTTCTTTGTTATAAGTCCAACCGTTTCGTTTTCCATTTCCATTAATTCCCATAAACGTCAAAACCAATGAGTATTTTTATGTTTCTTATTTTTATTAGGTCCTTAATATATTTAAAAGTATATTATATCGACAAAATTCTTACGTTTATCTACAAATTTGTTAAAGATGCGTAAGTATAAATATTAAAAAGTTTTGAGTGTAAAATGAATTTCTAAGTTTTTATTAAGTTTAAAAATAGGAACAACACATATTCCTTGATAAATTTCTTTATATCCCTGTTCTGTATAAGTGTATGCAATAATTGGAAATTTATTAATTTTAATTACATCAGTTTTACTGGATATATCAATTTCGAAGTTAAGATCATAAGATTCATCATATGCTTTAAAACTAGAACCAATATATTCAAACGGTTCTAACAAATCTTTTTCATTATTACTCATAATTTCTATTTGTTCACTACTCCATTGGAACTTGTTCGTATCACCATTGAAGAAAAAAGGAAAATCGACAGCTAAATTTAGATTTTTAACAATTCGACCCAACAATTCTTCCTGTTCAGGCTTTTCAATAAAATTAATTCTTAGGGAAACTTTGATTTCATTTTCTTCTACACGAATATCTTTAGTTATTCGAACTGGATTCCTATCATCAGAATTCGTATCTTTAATACTTCCCATTCTCTCCATTTCGATGATTGCTATCTTTCCATCTTTTTCAGTACTAGTGACTCTGAAATTCCCATCAACAAAATCTCCAAATTCATAATATTGATCGGAATGGAGTTGTTGAAGTGATACATCATCATGTAAAAATCTAAGCCTTAATAGACTTCTTCTGAACCTATCTACTAAAACTTCCTTTGTAGTAAGTTTTTTACTTTCATGATAAGCTTCTGGCCACCGGGTCATAGTATTTAATAAATTATAGGATTTAGGTTTGTAGTCTAACTCAAAAATAGTCCCACCATCACTTGGATTAATGTACACATTAATTAAATCAGATTCAATTAAATACTCTGTTTTACTATCTTTAAATAAATCAATTGGAGTTATGTAAATATAATTTTTAAGTTTTTGATTAATTAAAATGTATATTTCATCAATTATTTTCTCGGCATTTATTAAATGTGCATAATTTGAAAATCTTAAAAACTGTAAATAAACTCCTCCGAATAATCCATGCCAATAGCAATCATTGCATTGAGCTTTATAGATCTGATCCCATGCTTCGGCTATTTTTTTTAAGATTACAGAGGTTAATTGTTCATTTTGAACTTTTAATAAGTTTTCTTCAACACTAATAAGTTTATTTCTTATATGAAGCATCTTCTTATGCATGTTATTAGACTCTGGATATTTTACTAAGAAATATCTCCAAAACCCTCCACGAATGAACTGATATGTTTCCTTCCTTTCTTCATCTTCTCTTAACGATTTTTGGATCTTTTTAAAGTTTTTTCGAATTTCTGTAGGTAATACCCATTCTTCCATTTTGTCATAACTCGCAGTTGGAAGATATACCAAACCTTTTGCCGGAAATTTATTTATATACTCAAAAAGAGTTAATGTTTTTATCCAAGTGTTATTTCTGATTTGCTCTAAAAATGCTGGAATAAAAGGTTTACCTCCATCTCCTTCTTGATGTCCCTGACCCTCCACATAGCAAATTTGATGTGTTGTTCCCCATACTCCCATTTTTTCCGCATCAGACATTAGAACTGCAACCCTATCACCTTTTTCATCTGCAATCTTTTTCAGATAGTCAATTGACATGTATGTGGGCTTCCAGGGGATTAAATACCTCACATATTCATTAATAGGAAATATTCTTAATGTTTTCCCTTCATCTTCAGTAATATAGGAATATAAAGTACCTTCTTCAGTAATTCCAGTAGATCTAAAATGATTATCATCAACTAGAACATATTTTAACCCTGCATCATTCAAGAAAGAAGGATAATCTGGTTCCCATACTCTTTCTGATAACCAAGCACCACTAACTTCTAATCCAAATTCCTCTCTAATCATATCAGCTAATTTTTTCATTTGAGCTATTTTATCTCGATAAGGGATTATTGCAAAAATTGGTTCATAATAACCTCCACCAATAATTTCAATCTGGTCTCGTTTTGCCATTATTTTAATCTTCTCTACAAAATCAGGTTTATTATTTAAAAACCATTCCAATAAATTACCAGAAAAATGAAGTGTAATTTTAATATCTTTAAATTTGAAAAGATTATTAATAAGGGGGTCGTATGACTTTTTATAAACATCCTCAATTACCCAAGGAAAGTTTCCAACTGGTTGGTGAAAGTGAAAGACAATAGGGAGATTTATATTCCTTTCAGTCATTTTTATGCATATTCTTTGTATGTTTTAAATATATGTAAAAATTTTTACCTATAAAAGATAACTAATTATATTACTTAAAATTGAAAATTATTGGGTTTTATGATAAATTATTTTGATAAAAATGTGATTCAAGGAGTATGTAATTCAAATGAGTTCAAAGGTTGGCTTCTTTCAAGAAGATGGTTTGGAGATAAATCCAGTTTATCAAATTTAGATTTTAACATTCAAATGGATTATTTTGAAATAATTGCGGAAAGAATTTTTCTAACAATTATTGAAGTATATACTCAAGATTATTCCAAATCTTATTTTCTCCCTTTAATTTATTATGAAAAAGTTGAGGATATGTTATATTCAAGTGAAAAAACACATTCAAATATATTGAAACTTACTGAAAACACATTTAGTAAAAAATTAGCAATAACCATCGAAAATAAACAGCGAGTGTTCACGCTTAATCTATTAGAGGCAGAATTCTGCCTATATTTCTGGAAGAAAATGCTATTTGATGCTACTATTTCTGAAGAGTTTCCTTCCTTAAATTTAGAATTAACGCTTTATACTAAACAATTTGAGGATGAAATAAACATGAGAAAAGTACAGAATTTAATTGAAGCAGGGATCTACACTGATCGATATGAACTTTCAATTAGCCAATTAGGAGAAGGAAATACTACTAATGTTATATTTTCATTAAATTTAGTTAATAAAAGAGATCGAGACCAAAAGCTTATCTCTTATGTTTTAAAATCTTATAAAAACTATTCTGAAAGCCTAGAGCCCTCAGTTTTGTTTGTATTAGTAAAAAACAAGTTTCCAAATACTCCAAAAATATATGGAACAATTAAAGTAAAGGATAAAGAAACTATCGGAATAATTGAAAACGTTCCCAATTTAGGAAATCTAGGTGAAATATACTGGAATGAACTCAATAATATGATTAATGAAGGTTTCAAAAATATTGATGACGACTATTCCATATTTGATGAAAAGAATAATGTTTCTCAATTAATTAAAGAGAAGTGTATTGAAACCTTAATAGTATCGAAAGAAATAAGTAACTACATTAGAAATTTGCATAAATGTTTAATTCTTCCTGAAATCGAAAATTTTTCATCGGAATCTGTGAGAAGTAAAGATTTTCTTAATGATTATACGGAAAGATTAAATTCAATGATCTCGGAATTGTTAACTAAGATGAATGAACAACCAGAAGGTGCTTTCTTTAATTTACCAAAAGTAAGTTCAATTCTTATTGATATTAAAGATATTATTAAAAGATATCATTCAGAATTTGAAAAACCAGTGATTGTTATTCAACCAGTACACCAAGACCTTCATATGGAACAAATCTTATATAGTAAGGTTAACGATCAATATAATTTTTATTTCATAGATTTTGAGGGTGATCCCCAACTTTCTTTAAAAGAAAAACGAGGAAAATTCCCAATCGAGAAAGATTTAGCTACATTTCTAAGAGCTTTAAGTTATATCAAATTTAATACTTTACTTAAATTTATAGAACAAAATATAATTCGAAAAGATAAATATGAAGTACCAGAAGAAATTCTATATAATCTTTACTTTAGAAGAGCTGCGAAACCATTAAATAAAATACTTGATGTTGTTCTTAACATTCTTAATATTTGGGAATCAAAATTAATAAGTAGAATATTAAAAGATCTAGATGTAGATTATACATTAATCACATACTTCTATATCGAAAAGGCTTTGTATGAATTGCGTTATGAAATTTTATTCAGGCCCAATAAAACAATTGTTCCGATTCTGGGATTAAAAGAAATTGTAGACAAAAGATAATTATTAATTTTTTTTTATTCACTCTCCTCTTCAGGTATTTTAGCAAATTCAAAAGAAAAATGAGAGGATGATCTTTCGATTGGTTGGACTTTGTTATAATATGCAGTTCTAATTTTGCTTTGAGTTTCGATCTTTGACCATACCCAATCAATATTAAAATCTGGAGTTTGATTATGTATTCGCCAAATGAAAGCTTCAACAAATTTTTGTGGTCCGAATTTCTTATCAACTAATATATAATTTTCGTCATCAATGAATTTTGTAAATAATCCAAGACTGTCACAAAAGTCTAATTTAAAGTTAATATCATCCAATCTTCCATTAATTCTCGCGATATCATTAATAAAATTAGCTAGTTTATCTCCTAAGTTTATTTGTTCTTCTTCAGATTGATGTTCAACTAATTTTCTTAAATAACTTCTTTTTATGATCATAAGATCTCGGTCATTTAATGATTTTATTGAGCTTTTTTGCCTAATAATGAATCTAGACATTTCTAAATAGTTTCTAATTAAATCTGCTTTAGAAATACCTAATTTTCCTCGAATCTTGTCGATATTATAGTTTAATTCTTCATCAATTCTAACTGTTATTACGTTTGTGGAATTTTTTAATTTTTTTCGCCTGTCTGAAATAGATTTTTTTGATGCAGAAGATGATTGATGAGGATTTCGACTCATTTATTAAACCTTAATATATTTTTATTTGTAATAGTTGTATTATGTTGATAGTATATGTAACTTAAGTAACCCATAGATATAAATGATTGTGTTTTACATTTCATGTCAAAAAATATGTGATATTAAATATACTATTAAGATATATAATGTTAGATTATTATTTGACTACCTTTAATCTTAAAAAATATAATTCAAAAAGCATATAATCATCAGTTTTCTAGCTATTATTCAATTTTAAGTAAGAATTATGGCTCATCTTAAATTTTAATATAGAGTAGATATTAAGAAACATGCATAAAATGAATCATTTGTATTTTAAAGCTCTTGTAGGTAATTTATTAAAGATATTTATTAATTAATGATTTTAGTTAAGTACAAAAAAACATTATAAAAATATTAAAAAAATCAAGATTTTAACTAAATGGGATTTTTCTGGTATTTTTAATATATTTTCGAATAATTTTTAATATAAATAAGAGATATATTATAAATAACCAATGTTTACAAATTAAGCTCATATTGGATAAATCTCATATAAAAAAATCCAAGATCTATAAAACGGAATAAGATTATGAGTTAAAGCACTTTTGAAAATTCTGGTTTTATTAGAAGAACACTTCATTAAATAAACAATTCTAAAAATAAAAACAAGTTATATCATTTTTTAATGTCAATTGTAACTATTGTAAATATAAGTATAATGGAATTACAAAAATTACACAGAATAAGTATATATATCGTCAAAAATATTGATTTAGTGTAATCAACCATACAAAAACTATTAAGGGTTGGATAAATAGTTATGGAAATTTCACAAACCGGAATTTTGGAAGTCAATCTACAAAATAAATCTGAATCTATATCTATAGAGTCAGATGATCAGATTGAGAAAATTGTTAAAGCTTTATCTTCAAGAACAAGACGCCAAATCCTGCATCACATTCAAGAAGAACCTATGGATGTTTCTAATATTGCAGCTAGTCTAGTCATGACAGAAGCAAATATTTCTGCTCAAGTTAAAAAACTTCAGGAGGCTGGTTTAATCATATGTGATTATGCCTCTGGTGATCATGGTGTCAGGAAAATAAGCCGGTTGAGGTTCAACAAACTAGTTATAAAGTTTTGATACAAAAAATTCATTAAAAGCGTTTATAACTCATCAAATTGCAGTTTTTACTGGTTCTTTTACTTCTTTAGAGAGTGTAATCGTCTCCATTTTTTTATACAATTGTTCCTGCTTATACTCTAATTTATTTTCTATTCCATTTTCCATGAAATATTTCATTTCATCAGAGATAATATTTTGTGTCATCCCCATTGAATGAAGCATATCTACACCACTCTTGATAACTGTTTTTGCAAAACGTGGTATATTTTTACCCATCCAGTTGAATTTCCCAAATGGATTAATGTATCTTTTAAGAAGCATTCCTAGCCAACCTTTACTAAGGTAATAAGCAGAATATGCTTCCCCAACTAATTGATACATTTCATTATTGGTAAGCTGCTCGGTACGCATCATTGGATGAAATAAATCGTAATGTTTGTAATCAGTACTAGTAATCATATTTTTCTCCGACATTTCATTGTAAAAATCTGTTCCTGGAAAAGCTGTGATAGGTGTAAATTGTATACAGGTTAGATTGAGTGATCTAGCAAATTGAATATTTTGTCGTACCATTGTTTTAGTTTCTCCCGGAAAACCAATAATAACTCCGCCAAATATCGAAATACCTCTATCTTGAAGCGAAGAAACCACTTTTCTAACCATATCAGGAGTTGTATTTTTTTTATTCATGGCATCAAGACTTTGTTGATGCACTGATTCAATTCCTAAAAATACTTGTCTCATACCTGCTCTATGCATTAGATCAATTAACTCGGGATTTCGATATAAAGTATCAACTCTAGATTGACAGGAAAGAAAAATTTTGTTTGGAACTCCTGAACGAATTATCGTATCGAGGATCTCTTTTGTCCTTTTTGTTTTAATAGTAAAATTATCTTCACAGAAGAAAATAAAGTCGTTTTTCCAATCAATATCATAAATTTCTTGCATAATTCTTTTAGTCGATTTTGTTCGGTAAGTGATTGGGCGATCTGGATTTCTCCACATTTTTATTATACAACAGAATTTACAATTATGTGGACACCCCCGTGAAGTTTCAAGTTGAGCAACTCGAGCGCCTAAATAAATATATTTTTTATCGTCCAATAAATCTCTACGAGGCATAGGAAAATTATCTAAGTTAGGTTCTAACTTTCGATCCTTGTTGTGATGCACTTTTCCATCTTTATTTTTATATGAAACACCATCAATATCCTTTAATAATCTTCTCTCCTTATTTCCATCGAGATAATCTATAAGTTCGCGAAATGTGTTTTCTCCTTCACCTCTAACAGTATAATCTATTGCAGAATGTTTTGCCACGTATTCAGGGGCTAATGTTGGTTGATATCCACCTATAATGGTTGTACAGCCTAGGTCTTTTGCCATTTGTGCAACTTCAAAAGCATTAGAGATCTGAGGTGTCATACTTGTGAGAGCTACAATATCACTCTGATTTAATAATGAACTAAATTTCTTTTCTTTAAATTTATGGACTTTGAAATCAAATAATTTGGCTTCGTGTTCCGGAACCATAGCAGCAATTGAGATTAAGCTTAATGGAGGTCCTTTAATTATCGCATCAAGCCCAGAGCTAATTCGCGCGGGATTGACATACAATATTTTCAAAGTTTTTTACCTAAGAATTTTTCTTTTTTTTATAGTTTTATAAGGAGAGTGCTTAACTTTATCTAGCCTATAGCTTTACGATTATATTAGAATAATAAAAGAAGCTTTGAGAACTCTTTAGTCTATTCTCACCTAACTAAACTATTTAGTTATTATATATTGTTGAATCTTATTAAACTTTGTTATCTCTACATAGTAATCTTTTTGAGCACATAACATAGAAGTAATAAGAAATTAATATTGAAATTATAATACAATTTGAGAGCTTTATGGAATTTGAGATTCTACTTAAAATAGGAGATAAGAGTATTTTTTATCATCTCAAAATGACCTAAATGTGTCTTTGCAAGGTTTTCAAGGGCTTCCATAATCCCTAATTTCTCAATCCTTTCAGTAATTTTAAAATAAGGAGAATCTTTCAACTTTTTTACCAATGCTTTATTTTTCTCAATATTGTTTAATAGAAATTCCATAGGATTTGATTCTCGGGTTCCTAACATTGCTTGAATGATCGCCATTAACATTGTATCAAAAGTGATCCTAAGAATTATTTCTTGATCAAACTTTGAAGAAATTGGAAACAGGTATGATTTAAGCATAGATACTGATTCTTTAAACAGTTCTAAAGATTCTTTTCCTAGTTTTTTAATTTGTTCATTGTGAGTACGATTTTCAGATGCTCTTAAACATAAAGCGGAAACAGTTTGGTATTCTGCAACGAAATGAATAAATCTTGCTTTTGCATTAAGATATGTATCTTTTGATTCCTCTTCATCAATTAGATCATTTAATTCATCTAATGATTTTCTAAAATATGTAGCAATTTCAGAAAATTTCTTAGCAGACTCTTCGAATTCTCCTCTGGATAATAGATTTAATGCTTTTTTCTCTTCTTGTTCATATATCTCATCAAATTTATGAATTTTCATCACTGCTTTTAATATCAGACGTTTTCCATCATCTTTTTTAATTTTAGAACGTTCAAATGCTTGTCCTGCTTTTAGAAGTAATATTGAAGATAAATTATTGAACTCCTCGGGATCTGTCTCATATAAATAATCTGAAGCCTTTTGCCATGATTCTCCTGCAGTCTCCCAATCATGCATATTAAAAGAAATATTTCCTAATTGAATCAATAATTTAGCGGAAACTTCGTTGAGTTTTAGTTCTTCAGTTTTTCTAATAATTGATTTTAATCTATAAACTGCTTGAATATTATTTTTAAATCTTGAGATTATCTGAGTAATTCTTATGTATAATTCATCTAATTTGAGATAACTACCAAGATCAAGGTAAATTGATGCTGCTTTTTCGTAAATTTGGATTGCTTCTTTTCCTTTCCCCCGATCTGCGAGGGTTTCTGCTTGATCAATTAATCTAATTGCTTCCAACTCTTTTTCATCATCAAAATTATTGTTGATCATGATTTTTTCTCCTTAAATACTAAGTTTTGTATATAACGAATTTTTTAAAAAGTCAAAACAATTTACTTTAACTTAATTAAGATATTAAAATCTTAGTATTAATAGCTTTTTATAAAAAAAATTCTATATTTCTTTATATCCTTGTACCAAAAAGTTAACGTATCGTTTTACTAAAACTGTTTAAAGAGCTTGATATTCCTATTTTTTACTATTTCTCGAAATTCCATTGATTGATAAGCAGATGCAAATGATTCTTGAGCATCTTCAATTGCACCGTAAAATATAAAGTTCGAAAACCAAGTAACGATGAACATTATACTGGCCCTTCTGTATCGGGTCTGGAATTTAACATTTAATCTAGGAGAAGAATACTGAAAAAGAAAAAGGTTAGGTGCGGTCCCAACTGGTAGTCTCAAAGACTTACTAACTAAATGTTGAGTCTCTAAGATATGAGCTAAACTCTCTAAATTAACAACACCTCCATCAACCCATATTCTTTCGATACCAATTTCTTTTAATCCATCAATTAAATTAACATTATGAGGTTGATTTTTTTCAGTAAGGTATGAATATCTCTGGGTAGAAGTCATGTTTTCAGAACCAAGAATCAAGATTACTACAGATTTTATTTTATTTTTCTGTAATACTTCTACCTCTTTCTTATTCTTTAGATTTGAAATTGTATTATATATATATTGTTCTGGTTTAATTCCATTTTCTCTAAGATATTCAATTCCTGCTATTCTTGACTCAAAATTACCTCCCAATATGAAAGGAGGTTTGAAATGATCTAAATAAAACTCTAGATATTTTACCATTGATTTCGGAGTTGTAGCAGAAATTTCAATTAAATTAGGAATCTTGTATTTCTCCGATAAGGATTGATGTTTTTCAATGCGTTTTATAGCTTTTTGAGCGTTAAATATTTCTGGATTTTTCCTGTCAAGAATAGTCTCATTCTGATAAAAAATGGTACCAATAAGGGTAGGTGGAGTATTGAAATGACCTCGTCCTATTTTTATTTTTTCATAAGTATAATATTCCGCATTATCCATTTTGAGATCATCAATTATATCTAATACTAATAATAGGAATAAAAACCTATTTAATCTGCTTAAATTTTAAGAGGTAAGATATTTTTTCTATTTTTTCCTAATATCAATATTGTAACAAGATTATATGTCTGAAGACTATTAATTTTTTAAGAAATAAAAAAATTAATTTGAAATTATAGTGAAAATTTGTTTAAAATGGATAATGAAAATATATCACAAGTTAATGTAGCAGCATATTATCTGGCAGAAAAAGGATATACTTACGATAGATTGTGTTGGATGCTTGCGGAAAGGCAGTTAATCATTCAAAGGGATCCGGCTTATAATCAGGAGGGGAGGATAAGAGAAAAAGCAGCTGAAATATTTCATTCTGGCCCAACTTATGATATTTTATGCTATTTAATTTCAGAGATAGATATTATGATGAAATTGAAAAAGAAGTAGCATGAAATTAGCTTCAAAATATCTTAGTTAACTGAATTAGTAAAGATGAAGTTTTGTATCACAGGTGCGACAATGACCTTCTTTTAATTTCTTAAAACAATCCTCATGATACAAAGCATTACATTGAAGATTACCACATTGCACTGCGGATTGCCCTTTCTCAAAAATCAAATGACATACTGGACATGCATTAAAAAGGGCTTCCTCTCCAAGTAACCCAATATCTTGAACAAATTTAGCTGGCATGATTTCTGGTTTTTTAACAGTCTCTTCCTTCAAACCCTTTGTAAGGGTACGTAATTTTTGGATTTGTGTGACTTCTATAGGAATCTTTAAAAGATAGAAGCAATGAGGGCATCTTGCAGTTCCTGATTTTCTTACTTGATGATTTTTTTGGGAGTCTGCCCACGCTGCTAAACAATGAATATGATATGGTGTAGTGCAATTAGGGCAATACCTTCCTGTAATATAAAAAGAACCTTTTGTATAGGGATTTTGATCAGAAAAACAGATTGAACATTTCTTAAAATCTACTTCTCCTCGTATTTGCTTTAAACGCAGTTCTTGGTCTTTTGTTAAATCCTGAACTCTTAATAAATCTGCTGCAATTTTTCTAAGAAATGCTGGATTATCTATAAGAGTATCTTTATCAGTTCCATACTTTTTATAATTATCATCTGCAACTTCTTGTGCTGATCTAATTAATGACTCGTGATCATTACTATAAAAATATCGTCCCCCTGTGATGTCACTTATTTTTTTTAATATATTATCTCGTCTTGCATTTCCTAAGCCAAAAGTATCAATTCTGATGTTTAATCCTTGGGCAAGACGCGCCATTTTTAGAGGATCAACAGCAGATTTCATATAATTTCCATCAGAAATCAAGACTATTCTCGGAGTTTTAGCACCAATTTTACGTAATTCAGCTATTAACGTTTTAATTGATAAAGCTAATGCATCTCCCATTGCGGAATATCCTCCACAACTTAATGAATCCAAAGCTTTGTTAAGGCTATTTTCAAAACTAGCTGTTGTGAATTCTATAATCTTTTTAGGTTTATTAGAATATTTAATTATCGCAAACGCACTTAAGCTATCTATATTAAATCTATCCTTTATCAAAGTTTTTATAGCAGAAATACTGCAGTTTAACCGATTAGGACTGAAATCCTTTCTAAACATCGATCTTGACGTGTCTATACATATAACAAGATTCTCTGGAATTCTATTATCTGACATTTTGTTTACTGCATTTACTGGTTCTAATTTTTGATGTGTAGCGAATGATCTTTTTGATTTACTCTTTTTTTAAATGTTTATTAATTACTAATTAATTAATACTGCTTCAATTAGATAAAGTTTATTTTTACAAAAAAAAATAATATTTAATAAAACCTAATTTACTATTAACATTAAGAATATTAGTAAAAAGAATATTGATATTAAATTTG
>JAEOTW010000236.1 GCA_016839655.1 Promethearchaeota archaeon
ATTTCAATTATTTTTGGATTAGTACATTATTCAACTTCGCAAAATTGGGGGCATGTAATTTCCACACTTATATCTTCTATAATCTATTCCCTTGCTTTAATTCAATTAGGTATTATATATCCATGGATATTCCATTTATCAACTAATTTATTTGTATTATTGTTTTATTATCAAGGAAGAAAAAAATATTATTCAGAAATGAAATGATAATTAATTGAAATAATATGATTAGATCTTGAATAACCTAACAAATTTTTTAAACTAATTATCAGAAGTGATATTATGACTAAAAAAATACTAATTTTGACTGGCGATTTTGTTGATGATTATGAATTAATGGTACCTTATTCTGTTCTTACTATGTTTGGATGTGAAGTTAAAATAATTTGTCCTGGCAGGGGAAAGGGTGAATTTGTTAAAACTGCTATTCATTACATTTCTATAGAAGATTGGGAGTTAGCTTTAAAGAGAAAACCTATCACATATTCAGAATCACTTGGACATCCTTTTAGATTAAATGATGATTTCGATTGGGAAAATGTAGAAAAAGAAGTAGTTAATTATGATGGGTTAATTATTCCAGGTGGGAGAGCTCCAGAATATCTATCTCTAGTTCCTGAGGTTCAAAAACTAGTTTCCCATTTTATGGAGAATAATAAGCCTATTGGAGCAATTTGCCATGGTCCTCAAGTTCTAGCCTATAGTGATGCTGCTTTAACAAAAATAGACTATTTAAAAGATAAAAAAATATATCCATATCCGTCTGTTGCTCTGGAGTGTTCTTTACAAGGAGCAATAATAGAGGATGATTACCCTGCCAACATTGCTTATACACAAGACAATCTAGTAACAGCTCCATCTTGGGACGCATTACCGGAATTTATGAAACAATTTCTTAATCTTCTGAATTTAAAAACATTACCCTAATGAATAGTAAAGATTAAAAAAATGAAAATAGACTTTCGAGAAGCTAAGAGTATTATAACAAAGAGTAATATTCCATCAATCGATTATGTAATAAATCCATATACTGGGTGTCAACATGGTTGCATTTATTGTTATGCTGAATTTATGATAAGATTTACAGGTCATAAAGGAGATAAATGGGGTCAGTTTTTAGATATAAAAACTTTTAATTTGAATAAAGTAAAACCTCAGAAATACAATGGAAAAACAATTCTGTTAAGTTCAGTAACAGATCCATACTTACCCTTAGAAAAGAAGTATCAAAATACAAGGAAGATATTGGAAAAGCTAGTTGGAACTGAAGCTGAAATCTCAATTCTCACAAAATCGAAATTAGTTGTTCGAGATATTGACCTATTTAAAAAGTTTAAAAATGTTAATGTTGGTATCTCAATTAGTACTTTAGATGAGAATTTTGCAAAGATTATTGAAGGGAGCGCATCAAAACCTTTAGATCGATTAGACGCTATTAAACAAATTTCTGAAGCGGGTATTGAAACATATACATTTATATCACCCTTTTTTCCAGAAATTACGAATTTTAAAGCAATTATTGAAGAGAGTAGAGAATATTCAAATCGTTTCATGTTTGAAAATTTGAATTTTAGACCTCATAACGTGCCTAGAATAATAAAAGTAATAAAAGAATATTATCCAGAATTGGTTTCTAAATATAAAGAAATCCAAAAAGATCAAGGTTATTGGGATATTCTTGAGAGTGAGATTGAGAATTATTGCGAAAAAAAGAATCTTATTTATGATATTGAATTTCACCATGGAGGATTTTCAAAAAGCTAAAATTATTCTTTATACTATATTTAATTAAGAATCATATATCTCTAAGATAGATATAATCCAAAAATGCCCGAAGATTACCAGATTGCTTTAAACAAATTAAAAAGAATTTTACCCTTTGTTAATTCAGTTGCATTAGTGGATGGAAGAAGCGAATTAGTTTATTCAACAGATAATTGGAATATAAAAGAAGATATAGTTGATCTAATATCTCTCTGGTCGTCTATGAAACGTCAACCTATTATGATTTCTGGAAAAAAATATTTAATACGTACTTGTACAAGTGATAGATTTGTAGCAAGCTCACCTAAAGGAGAAGGCCATATTGTAGGTGCTAATGACGATGAAAGGACAATTATAACTCTTATTGAACCAGATGGGATTATTCCTTTTACTACTATGGAGATAACTAGAATTTTAGCTTCATTAAAAGAAAAAGAACCTTACTTGGATGAGAGTATACAATTAGGAAAGAACATCAAATTAATGAAAGATGGATCCTCTCATAGTGAAAAAGTAAAGCAAAATAAACTTGATAAAGATATATTGCCAAACCAAAAACAAAAAGAGCCAAAGCTAGATCTACCTTTCACAGCTCGCCTTATGGCTTATTATCGAGCTCAAGAGTCTAAACGTGATGATGCTCTTATAATAGATCCTTTCGCAGAGCGCCTTGCGGGTAATTTGGGTTCATACTTGAGTGATCATATACGTTTCTCTGAAATGGATTATCCGCTCGTGCGTTCATATTACATTGAAAAAAATTTGTTAACGCCTTGGTGTAATAAACAAAAAGATTCACAAATAGTTCTTTTAGGAGCAGGATTAGACACACGTGCATACCGATTCAAACCCTTTCATAAAAATAAACACACTCTCTTCGAGATCGATTTTCCAGAAGTGATTCAATATAAAAATGAAATTTTAAAAAATGAAAAACCTTTTTGTAATCTTGTGCGCTTATCTGCTGACCTTTCCAAGCTTAATTGGTTACCCTTTTTAATAAATAGCAAATTTTCTACAAAGACCCCTACTTTTTGGGTATTAGAAGGCATTGCTTATTATATTGAAAAACAAGATTTTACCTCTTTACTCTTTAAAATAGCCGAGATAAGTACTAAACACAGTCAAATTTTCATTGATATCATGCAATTATCAAGATGGTACTCTTTTCCTTATACTTCAGATGGAATTGTAGGAGACCCCTTCTCAAAGCATTTTAAATGGGGTATTGCTATTAACTCTGCTCAATCGCTTTTTGCTGAATTTGGTTGGAATGTGACCTGTTCTTTCGCTGATGATCATGATCAAGGTAGAAATGTAGGGCAGAAAGGGATGATTTTTGTTCATGGAGAGAGGGCTTCCACTATGTTTTTTTAAGCACTTTATGGATTTATTTTAAAATAAAACAATAAGATATAATTTACTTAGACTATTAAATTAAAATCATAAAACTAAAAGGAAAAGTTTATTCAGATGCCAAGCGGCGTAATTTCTCACCAAGCACCAGGATTAGCATTAAAAATTAAATATCCAAGTAGGTTTGATGGAACAGCTCTATGTCTCAGTACCTTAGTTCCTGATTTAAATGTGCTGGTTGATCCCTTTATACCATTTTCATTCAGATATTTTACTCATAGTTTATTAG
>JAEOTW010000237.1 GCA_016839655.1 Promethearchaeota archaeon
CGAGAGTAAATTTCTTCACCACTCTCATCAACTACAGTGATGTGAGCAGCACACGATAGTCAACAGTCAAAACATCGGACTATCATTTCTAAGACATTTACTACTCCTTCTGGTATATCACTCATTTTTTTTGTTCACGCTCTATATTAATTTTGATTTAGTTTATTTTATCCATGGATCTGGTAATTTTAAACCATCAAGTGCCTTGTCTTCGAAAACTTGCTTAGCTACATGCATAAGTGTCTTTTCAATCCCTGCGATATTGTGATTCGTTGCGACTAAGAGATTTGCTTTTTTACATATTCCTTCTGCATCTGACCAAATATTATACAGAAGCAAGCCTCGTGGAGCTTCAGTAACACCAACACCATTTCCTTCTCGAGGTTGTACATCTAATGTTTTACAATCGGGATTTACAACATCATCATCTTGAAGAAGGGTTGCAATAACTTCAATAGACTCAACTAATTCAATTAGTCGTGCCCAATGATATGCAAATGTATGATGAGGCACGTTTCCAACTTTAGCTCGCATTTCCTGCAACGCGTTATCTGCTAGGGGAGTGGCCATTTTATCAGCACAATTAATCATGGCTAATGTATTTGCTCGATAAATTCCTTCAGGGTACCCTGCGGGTTTATAATACATGTGAGTTGCATAAGAATGCTCGGGAATATGTTCGCCTAAAGCATCAAGATAATTTTGAGGTGCATAATCGAATTTTTCTCCTTCAGGAGAGACAATACGAATATCTCCATCATAAATATCATGAACTCCGTTCTTAGTCATCCCAACATAGTATGTAGGAACAACACCTACATTGGCTACGACATCCCAATAATCTTCAACAACCTTTAGTCCAATATCAACCGTCTTCTTTGTCCATTCTACTTGGTCTTCAATTTGTTTTAAAAACAAATCTCTAACAGGCTCATCCAAAGGTTTTTTCATACCACCTGGAATTGCTACAATCGGATGTACTGATTTACCTCCAATTGCCTGACATAACTTTTGACCAAAATCCATCATTTTTAATGCCATTTTACCAACATCTGGCATTTTGTTAATTACATGTACGACATTTCTTAATGCAGGATCAGCCATTGGTCCCAATAAGAAATCAGGAGCGGCTAAGGCATAGAAATGTAATGCATGTGATGAATATTGTTTTGCGTTCTGTAATAATTGACGCAATTTGTATGCCGCAGGAGGAATCTGGACCCCCCAAGCATCTTCTACAGCTTTTGTAGGTGTTAGATGATGAGGAATTGGACATATACCGCAAATTCTTGGAGTAATCCTTGGAATATGTTCACAATAGCGACCTTCTAAGAATTTCTCAAAAAATCTCGTAGAAGTAATACTAAATTGAACATCTTGAACACTTCCATCATCGCCAAGCTTCACTTTCAGCGTATTATGCCCCTCTAATCGAGTTACGGGCTCAACAACTATTTCTTTTCCCATTTTATTATTCGCCTCCTATAAAATTTCTATTTGCTGCTAAGGTAAATTTCTCAAAAGTACCCAGATGATCTTTTACTTGAGCAAGTAATTCTTCTTTAGATAAGCTCACATTATAAGTTTTAAGCACCGTATCAGCAAATCTCTCTGCTTGATTAACACCCCATTCTGTTTGACCATAACAACCAGTACATGGCGCATTAACTTTTATACACATACCACCGCAACCAGCTTTAGTAATGGGACCTGCACATATATATCCCTGTTCAATGAAGCAATCTTCCATATTAGGAAGTCCCTCGTAGTCTCTTTTTACTCTAGTCATTGTCGATTTACTTCCGATAATTCTGGGACAAGTATCGCAAACATTTGAAATTTCAGTAAAATCACGGTTATCCCTTAAGAAAGCCATAATCTTTCCTGTTATTTGCTCTGTTGCGGGAGGGAGATTTGCTAAAGGTGTCTCCGGAGAACCACTTTTCTTAACTTGTTTTAAAATATCTGCCGCTAGATCAAATCCCGCCATTAGAGGAACGTTTAGAAATAAGGGTAGAAATTCATAAAGACTCTTTTTATCTCCCGAACTGAGGGTACCAAGGTTATTTGCCATATTACTTAATTTATCGGCTCTTGAATCAACAGTCTTAGCAGGTCCTAAACAGCCAACGCAAGGTTTACCATCCGTTGTACATTTCAATGTACAACCGATACTAGTGATTGAACCAAAACATAGTTGACCTTTATCCAATAAGCAATTATCTTTTATACTGCAGTCATTACAGAAAGATAAATCGTTCATTGGCTGAGGTTTCTGACCTAATAAGAAAACTACTGCGCTAGCAATCGCTTCTGGCTTCGGAGGGCAGCCAGACATGTACGCATCGACTTTTATAATTTCATCGACAGGTACAATTTTTTCTGCAAAACCTGGACAATTAACCGTAGGTTCTCCTCCACTTCCATCAGCTATACTTTCTACTTCCGAGAATTTCCGTTTAACTAAGTTTTCTTTGCTCCATTGATTTGCTAAACCTTTCACGCTACCATAGCACGAACAAGTTCCAAAAGCAACAATTATTTGGCTCTTTTGTCGTAGTACTTTGGTTTGTTCAATATCATGTTTAGTTCGTAAAGTGCCTTCAACAAAACCTACTACAATTTCTCCGTCATCCCTTGCTTTTAAGCTCTCATATTTGAAATCTACTACAGCTGGCCAATAGACAATCTCTAATGCTGGAAGAACATCAAGTAAAACTAAATGTAGATTTAGTAAGCTTTGATGACAACCCCAGCAATCAGAATTTTGTAAGAATGCTACTTTCACCATATCTAATCAATTCTTTACATTTTTTTTTTAATTTGTATAAGTTAGCTAATTCATATTAAAAAAATTAGTTGAGATATTGTATTCATAACTTTATTAAAAATTTCTGATTCATTAAGGATTTAAATTAGAGTATTTTAAACATATGAATAAATATTCAAAATTCATATTTTTTTGGTTTTGAAAAATTTTATTAATTATTTTTTTTACTAAATTTCAGCATATGAAATATAGTATTTTTATATTGATTTTAATTAAACTTTAAAAAAACATTATAAAATAGATTAATTAAAACGTAATTTTATTATTTTAAATGCTAATTTTTTACTAATTTCAATACACCTAATCTAAAAATTATTAATATTTATTCATTATATTAAAAATCTACTTTAGATCAGCTACTTGAATAATTTATACCCAATTATGTCAAATATACATAATCTATTCAAATTCATTAATTTTAAATATATTATAATCTAATTAATATTATCATTCTTTTATTGAATGATTATTCAATAAATTAAAAAAAAAACAAAAAAAGTTGGATAGAAATGGTAGATATTACAGATACACTGGATTGCACGGGCGATGTTTGTCCTTATCCAGATGTAAAAAGTAAAAGAAAAGTGAAAAAAATGAATTCAGGTGAAGTCCTTGAAATTCTTGTTGATTATCCTCTTTCTGCTGAAAGAATCCCCGAAACTATGGAATCTCTAGGGCATAAAGTGGTATCTGTAGATAAAACCGGAGATTCTTCTTGGAAGATTCTCGTCCAAATAAAATAAGGTGATAAAAAAAATGATAACAACTTTTTGGGAAGCATTGGTAGCTGGACTAATAGTAGGCTTTGTTTTTGGTTTTATATTGCAGCGTGGAAGATTTTGTATGAATTCTGCTTTTAGAGACATACTTTTGTTGAAGGAATTTAAATTAGCGAAGGCAGTAACGGTTTCATTGGGAGTTCTACTAATTGGGTTTGCGATATTTGCATTTAGTGGAGTAGTTACTTTAAATCCTACTTCGTTAATGCCAGTAGCCGCAATAGTTGGTGGCTTAATCTTTGGAATTGGAATGGTTCTAGCAGCGGGATGTGCAAGTGGTACAACATATCGCGTTGGAGAAGGTATGATGGGATCATTTGTTGCGGCCGTTGGCTTGACAACTGGAGCATTAATGACTATGTTTGGGCCGTTGAATAGCGCTATGGGTTGGTTAAGAAGTGTCGCTAATTTTGGGCAAATAACACTTTTTGGAGCATTTGATTCTGTTCTGACTCCTGTATTTATGATAATACTTGGAGTAGTTGGATGTGTATTAATGTTTGTATTCTGGGGCTTACCAGCACTTAAGAAAAAGAGAGAAGCAAACGAACCTTTAATAAAATTCGATAATTTTGTTGAGTCCACTTTTAAGAAAGGATGGCCTTGGTGGGTAACTGGTATAGCTATTGCTATCATACTGATTATCGGTTTTGTTATCAGTGGTGGTGTAGTTGGTATTACAGGTGGCTGGATGGATGTTAGTTTATGGATTACAACCGCAGACACAGTTTGGTGGCCTGGTTTTATAATTTTTGGGATTATTATTGGTGCTTTAGTTAGTGCTATTCTCGCTAAAGAATTTAAATTTAGAATTCCAAAAGAAGGGTTCACAGTACTCAAACAGTTTTTTGGCGGAGGCCTCATGGGTTTTGGAGCTGTAACAGCCGCAGGATGTAATATTACTAATATTTTGGGTGGAGTTCCACAGCTTTCATTACACAGCATCATCACTGGAGCTTGCATTATGTTTGGAGCCTGGATCGCAGCATATCTTTTATTTATGTGGAGAAAAGAATAAATTTTGGAGATGAGAGAGAATAATGGGACGACTTGGAATACTATTTTTCAATGGGCCTTATCAAGCAGAATCAGCAGAAACAGTTGTAAAATTGTCGAATGCAGCATTAGATAAAGGTCATGAAGTGAGAATTTTTTGCTATATGGATGCTGTCAATGCCGCTTTAGAAAATCAAAAAGATATCGAAGGGATATTCAATATTGAGAATGGATTTAAAGAGATCTTGGATAAAGGTGCAACTATTAGATTGTGCAATCTATGTCTTTTAGTAAGAGGTACAATGAAGAACTGTCTTAAGAGAGAATGTGGCGACATTAAAAGAGCTGGTACTCCAGATCTTGCGAAAATTATAGAGGAAACTGATAAATTGATAGTAATTTGTTAAGGTGATAAAAAATGTCAGAAGAAAAAGAAGTAGTTATACTTTTACGGCAACCACCTCACGGAACCCTTTATCCAGTTGAAGGATTAAGGATGTCAGTTGCTGTAAGTGCAGATTTTGATCCAATAACCGTTGCTATTAATGATGGAGTCTATGCATTTCTTAAAGATGTAGATAAAACAATGTATTCAATGCACATCGATTTTCTTAAGAATATTGACTTAGATATTTATGTAGATAAGAAATCGCTTGATGATCGAGGTCTTACAAAAGAGGATTTAATAGAACAGGTTGATGTGAAGGAGCATGGTGAAATTTTGAAAATGATTGAAAATTCAACCGTAACAATACCATTTTAGGAGGATGAATAATAATGAGCAAAAAAGTCCTGTATTTTATTACAAGTGAAGATATCACTGGAGTTGAACTCGCTATGGAGCATACTGATGACGATGATATAACTATTCTATTACTCCAAAATGCTGTATATTTTGCAAATAAAGTAAATAAAGCTGTTTCGCAAGCGCTTAATCAAAAAAAAACTGTTGCGGCATGTAAAGAGCATGTTGATTTGCGAGGATTAACCAATTTCGTCTCTGATAAAATTAAATTAGTATCTTCCGAAGAAGTTATCGATTTAATTTTCCAAAATGACACCATCATAAATATGTAACTAGTAAAACTCAATTAATCCTATTTTTTTTTTATATTTTTTATTTTGAAAATTCTATCTTGCTGTAATTATATCTAAATAGATTTTCTTAGAATTTTTAAATAATTCTTTAATAACCTAAATTCTTTTAATTTTTGTTTCTATTTGAGAATTATGAGTGTTAAAAAAGAGAGTACAAATGTTATTCGTTTAGCTCATGGTGCTGGTGGAGTTTTAAGTAGTTTTTTAATCGATTTTATTACAAAAAATATTCCCTTCAAAAATGTTAATAATGGAATTGGTGTTGAGGAATTAGATGATGGCGCTACAATCCCATTAATCAATTATGATAAAGAAATTGTCGTAACAGCAGATGGGCATACTGTTTATCCTCTTTTCTTTCCAGGAGGAGATCTTGGAACTCTAAGTATTTGTGGAACTGTAAATGATCTTATTATGATGGGTGCAAAACCTTTAGCTTTGACCTCTATGATTGTCATTGAAGAAGGATTCGAATTTAACAGATTGGAAAAGATATGTAATTCAATGAATCTAAAAGCAAAAGAGGCAAATATCGCGATTATTGCAGGAGATACAAAAGTAATGCCACGAGGTACATTAAATGAAATCATAATTTCAACAACAGGAATTGGAATGAAAGATAAATCTATTAAAATCCTAGATAATAACCTAAAGTTTGGAGATAAAATTATATTAACTGGTAGTATTGGGGATCATGGGACAGCTTTAATGGCATCTAGAGAAAGTCTAAATATTACTACTGATTTAAAATCGGATATTTCTCTTTTACTTGAGTTATATGAGTCACTTGAATCTGAAATTAATAATAACTATATTCATGCAATGAAAGATCCTACACGTGGAGGTTTAGCAGCTGCACTTAATGATTGGGTTAATAAATCGAATGTTAGTATATGGATTGAGGAAAAAAAAGTGCCAATAAAAAAAGAAGTTATAGCTATTTCCGATATGTTAGGATTGGATCCATATAATATTGCATGTGAAGGAAGGGCTCTCTTAGCGGTAGATCCAGATCACTCAGAAATTATTTTAGAAAAAATAAAATCTACAGATATTGGAAAAGATGCAGCAATTATTGGAAATGTAAAAACAGAAAATCCGAAACGAGTATTTTTGAAAACAATAGTTGGTGGTACTCGTTTTATTGATATGCCCTTAGGCGAACCAATTCCTCGAATTTGTTAATAGGTGAGAATATGGATATTCCAGGTTTAGATGTATTAAGGAGTAAAGAATTTACTAGCAAAATTGTTAAAGCAATTACAAAAATTGTTGATGATATTGGTAAAACAGTTAAATTAATGCACGTATGTGGCACTCACGAGCATACAATTTCGAAGTATGGATTACGAACACTCTTACCTAAAGAAATTGAGGTCTTATCAGGGCCAGGGTGTCCAGTATGTATATGCCCTGCTGCTGACATTGACAAGGCAGTGGAACTTGGAAAGAGAAAAGACACCATTATAACCACCTTTGGAGATATGATACGTGTACCAGCAACAAATATATCGCTTGCAGAATTGAAAGCTAAAGGTGCTGATATTAGAATTGTATATAGCCCGAATGATGCAATTAAGATCGCAGAAGAAAACCCAAACAAAGAAGTAATATTTTTTGCTATTGGATTTGAAACAACGGTTCCATTAATAGGATATGAAATACAATCAGTCCCTCCTTCTAATTTTTCGGTAATATGTGCTCACAAATTGATACCTGCTGCTTTAGAACTTTTGATGAGTCAATCACAGTTAAGAGTTGATGGCTTTATCTCTCCAGGTCATGTTTCGACAATTATTGGATTAAAACCATATGAAATCTTTTCGCAAGGTTATAAAATACCTAATGTAATTGCAGGTTTTGAACCCAATGATGTCTTACTTTCGATTTTGATGCTTCTAAAACAAGTAAAAGAAAAAAAATATGAAACTTTAAATGAATATTCTAGGGTAGTAAAACCCAAAGGAAACATTGTTGCTCAAAAAATAATAGAAGATGTTTTTGAACCGGTTTCCTCTCCATGGAGAGGGATTGGAAGGGTGTATGATGGTGGTTTGGTTATAAAGGAAAGATATCAAGAATTTGATGCTGATAAAAAATTTGATATAACAATTGATGGGGCTCAAGATATACCTCCTGGATGTTCATGTCATTTAGTTATGGTTGGAAAACTTTATCCCTATGAATGTAAGCTATTTAGAAAAGAATGTACTCCTATTAATCCCATTGGTCCCTGTATGGTATCTATGGAAGGTACTTGTAGTATTTATTATAAATATCATAGTGAAGAATGATTCTTATACTGACCATGGAAAACACGAATCATATCTTTCAGTTCCCCAAACATCAGTTGCAGGGAAGTTACATCGAAATCCATTCTCATAATTTTTATGGAAATAGGTTTTAATGTGCATACCCCATATAATTTTATCAAAATCTGCCCTAGTTAATCTTTGGGATTCAGAATTGTGGGAAAAATTTTCGGTACTATATTCAAGACTACATTTCCAAAAATTACTCTTTTCTTTAAGATATTGTGCCTTTTCTCCTTGGTCTTCTTGGACCCAAGATACAAAACAGACATCATTTTTACCTTGTAAGCTATCTTGTAGATATTTTAGTCGGGATTCAAAACCTCCTTCACTTGCTGCCCAATATCCTCCCCAATAGCTAACTAGTACAATTAAAATGCGTCCTTTTAACTCTTTTACAGATGGCCATTTAAAATTATTTTCTCTAAAATCTTTAAAAGTGTAAAGTAATTTGGGTGTAATTGCATCAATTATGATATCATTTAATCTTTTAATCCCATATTTCTCATCTGGTTTATTATTCTCATCAATAATGCAATCTTTAAGTTCAACAAATAGTGTAATAGGAGCATGTTCGTTGTTTTTATCTTCAGACCAATTTTTTAATACTCTTAGCCAATTATAAAGAAGAAGATTATCAGGGTTCCCATCTTCATTAAGCAGTGTATCAACATGTTTTTCTAAATGGTACACTTCAAAATCTCCTAATTCTCTTATTCTATTATCATGAATATCATATTCAAGCCCTCTTACTCCCTTGTTTAATTGTTCTCTTATAGAAAGTACATATGAATTATGGCTAGTCTTAAAAAATGCTTTATTATACGGAATATCCCATACGTCTTCTTTGAATGCCATCTTATTATGAAAGAAGTAAAAAAATTGTATGATTCTTATACAAAATCTTAATTAAATAAGACTTATCATAATAAATTATTAATTTTTTTTTTTCCCGATTCTTTAGTAAATTAGATTGTAAATAATATATGTTTTTTTAAAAGAGTTAGTTGAGAGATTATAAAACCGTAGAAATTAATATTACTGGGATCGTTCAAGGCGTAGGTTTTAGACCTTTTTTATATAATTTAGCTCGTGCAATAAATCTCAATGGTATTATTCTAAATAGAGGGAATGCTGGAGTAAGATTGATTTTGCAAGGAAGTTCAGATAATATTAAGAAATTTTTAGATGATATTCAATCCAAAAAGCCATCCATATCCTTTATTGAAAATATTGAAATTGAGTATTTAGAAAAGTATGAGGAATTCAAGAATTTAGACATCAAAAAAAGTGAACAAGGGAGAGGCATTAGTCAATCATTACCACCAGATATAGCTATTTGTAAAAATTGTTTAGAAGAAATGCGTAATATTAAAAATAAAAAATATTTCAAATATCCATTTATAGCATGTGCAGTCTGTGGTCCACGGTATACAGCGGTTACAGAATTACCCTATGATAGAGAAAGAAGTACTATGAGAGAATTCCCTTTCTGTGAAAAAGGGGAGCCTAAATCTTGTATTCAAGAATATTCTGATTTCAATAATAGAAGGTTTCACGCTCAAACATTTGCATGTTCGACTTGTGGGCCTCATTATACTTTATACAATAAACAAAAAGAAATCATTGAAAATGAATCTATAAATGCTATATTACGAAGAACTGCTAATTTGATCAATGAAGGAAATATTGCGGCTATCAAAGGTATTGGAGGCACTCATCTGGTTAGTTTAGCAGACGATAATACTATTACAAAATTAAGAAGTAGGAAAGGTCAAAGAAAAAATAAACCATTTGCTTTAATGATACCAAATATAGAGATAATTGAAAATGAATTAGAAATATCTTCTTTAGAGAAAGATGCTTTAACATCTTTCAGAAAACCTATTGTTCTACTAGAGCGAAAACCAAAAGTAAAAAACTCAATAATTAGTAATCAAGTAGCCCCTGGATTGAATAATGTAGGAATTATGCTCCCATATTCAGGAATTCATTATTTATTGTTCGATCATATTGGTGAAATGCCTCTGATATATACGAGTGGAAATAAGTCGTATATTCCTATGGCAATAGATAATAATGAAATATTCAAACAGCTACATGATTTAGCTGATCTATTTCTTCTGCATAATAGACAGATATATCAAAGAGCTGATGATAGTGTCTTAAGAGTTCATGATGAGAAAGTAAAACTAATCCGACGCTCAAGGGGTTTTGTTCCAGAATATATACCATTACCTTTTAAAGTAAATATTAAAAGTGCTCTCGCTACTGGACCTGAACTAGCTAATACAGGAGCAGTCTTAAGATTTAATAGGATATTCCCAACTCAACATATTGGGCACGTTACTCATCTAGAAACCTACAACTTATTGAAAAATGCTCTGAATCACATGAAAAAACTACTTCAAATAAAAGATACAGAAATAAAGTTTGTTGCATGTGATTTACATCCTGAATTCATCACTACTAGATTTGGAAAAGAGTTATCTATTCATTATGATGTACCACTTTATCCCATCCAACATCATTATGCTCATATCTTAGGATTGATGTCAGAAAATAATGTTCAACCAGGAGAAGAGATTATTGGAATAAGTACAGATGGAGTAGGTTATGGTGATGATGGTAAAATATGGGGAGGAGAAGTCTTATTAAGCAGTTATAACGAATATAAACGAATAGGGCATCTAAAATATCAACCAATGATAGGAGGAGATCGTTGTACAAAATATCCTGCTCGCATGTTAGCTTCAATATTATTAAATGAGCTAGGGATTGAAGAGGCTCTAAAAATTTTTAATATGATGAATCTTCAAACTGATTTAGAATATAAAACTAATGAATTAAAAACTTTGATTTCACAATTTGGTGAATTTAGTCATCGTTCTTCTCAAAATATTCCATTAACAAGCTCAACAGGAAGGATTTTTGATGTAGTGTCATATATTTTAGGAGTAATTAATTTGAGAACTTATAGAGGAGAACCTGCAATGAGACTTGAAGGATTAGCTTCAAATGGAAATCCTAAGAATATTAATCTACAGGTTGGTAGAATAAAAAAAAATGGTATCCCAATAATTGATAGCTCAAAACTTATTCTTGATATCTTAGATTTAGCAAAAGACAAGAAAAATCGAAGATCTGATATTGCAGCTAAATTTCACACAGAATTAGCGCTGGCATTTACGCGTATAGCTAAAGAATTTGCTGAAACACATGGAATTAATAAAATTGGACTTACAGGTGGCGTTGCATATAACTATTTGTTCGCGAAAACTATTAAAAAGAATATCGAACTAGAGGGATTTACATTTTTAGAACATGATCTAGTTGCTCCTGGAGATGCCGGCATTAGTACCGGGCAATTAATTGGAGGATTGTTCAAGCATTTTAATAATAATTAATGACATGAAAATTTAAGTAAAAATTACCATTCTATTTACCAAGTATTATGATAGTCTCTAATAAACATAAGGAAAATTTAGTTAAAATAGCAAAAAAACTTGAAAAAAAATCTCAATCCTTTCCTAAGGATGAGAATGGTGAACCTACAGAAACCTATTTAGAATACCTTAGCCTGATGTATGACCCCGAAGTAGCAGAATTAGTTATACCCCTTCCTATTTTTCCAGAAACAATGTCAATTGTAAGGCTTGCTAAACAAATTGGATTGGATAAAGAAACCGTAATTCAGAAGCTTGAAATTCCTGCCAAACGGGGATTTGTTATTAAATTAGGTAGAAGTTATGCTCAAATAATGCCTTTATTTGTTTATGATATGCCCTTTATTTTAAAAGTAAATTATGAAGACCATAAAGATGAAGCAGAAAAGTTTGCTTATTTGAGTCGAAAATTCTATTCTGAGGAGGGATATTATAAAACTTGGCAAAATAGTAGAAAAGGTGTTCCTCGATTTAGAGTACTAACTGTTAGTGAGGAAATTGAACCTAATCGAGAAATTATTCCAATTGAAGAAGTATACAGCATAATTGAGAAATGGGATGATTTTGCTATAATTCCCTGTCCTTGTAGAAATAGAGCAGAAATAGAAGGAATAAGAGAATGTAAAGATATATATCCTATTCATAATTGTGTCCTTTTCGGACCTTATGCTAAAGCTGTATTTGAAATGGATGATCCAATCATAAAATCTGCAACCAAAGAAGATATTATAAAATTGACAAAAGAAGCAGCAGAAGTAGGATTAGTTCATTGTACCGACAATAAAGCAGAAAACTGTACTATATTATGTGCCTGTTGTGAGTGTTGTTGTGGTATGTTGAAAGGATTAACAAGGTTAGATAATCCAAGAGCCATAGCAAAAGCTAACTTTGTTTCATATATAGTTGAAGATAATTGTGTTGCATGTGGGACATGTGTTGAAAGATGTAAATTTGAAGCAATTACAGTAGATGATATTGCATATATTAACCTTGAAAAATGTGTTGGGTGTGGATTATGTGCTGTAACGTGCCCAAACAACGCAATTATTATGAAAAGATTTGAAAGAGAAGAAATACCGGGAGCTACTACTACAAATTAATTATACATTTTTATCTAAATTAATTAGGTGCATTAAAGCTTTTTCAAATCATATTGGATTAATAATTTCATTTAATAGCATCTTTTCGTTCAAATATATTGTGAATTGATCATGGGTGGGCTTTTTGGTGTTTTTTCAAATTCAGATTGTCTAGAAGATCTTTTTTATGGAACAGATTATCATTCTCATTTAGGAACTAGAAGAGGTGGATTAGCTGTAAAAAACGCAGGGGGTTTACAAAGATTCATTAAAGATATCACAACAACCCAATTTCGTTCAAAATTTGAAAAAGATATCAAGAAAATGCACGGTAATAAAGGAATTGGAGTGATTAGTGATTATGATGATCAACCCTTGATAATCAACTCACATCTAGGCGTATTTGCAATTTGTACTGTCGGAAAAATCAATAATATAGATGTTTTAGCAAATGAAGCTTTAAAAAATGGAACTCATTTCTCAGAGATGCATGGTGGTGAGATAAATCCTACAGAATTAATAGCAACGTTAATAAGCCAAGGTAGTAGCTTTAAAGAAGGAATTCGTAAAGTACAAAATATGGTTGATGGATCCTGTACATTGCTAATATTGACAGATGATGGCATTTTTGCTGCTCGTGATAAATTAGGAAGAACACCTCTTATCATTGGTGAGAAAAATGGTTCTTATGCAGTAACAATGGAAACTTGTGCTTTTCCAAATCTCGGTTATAAAATATCAAAATATTTAGGACCAGGAGAAGTCATTTTTATAGGAAAAGATGGCCTTGAACAAAAGATTACACCAGGTAATAGATCGCAAATTTGCAGTTTTCTTTGGGTGTATTATGGATATCCTGCATCGAGTTATGAGGATATTAATGTAGAGGTTGTACGCTATAAATGTGGTTCTTCCTTAGCTAAGAATGATGATGCTCAAATTGATCTTGTTGCAGGTATTCCAGATTCAGGTACTGCGCACGGGCTCGGTTATGCAAGTGAAGCGAAAATCCCTTTTTCACGACCATTCGTAAAATATACGCCTACATGGCCCCGTAGTTTTATGCCTCAAGATCAAAATATAAGAGATGAGGTTGCGAGGATGAAACTTATCCCTATTAAAGAACTTATTAATCAGAAGCGCTTACTTTTCTGTGAAGATAGTATCGTTCGCGGGACACAACTAAAGAAAACAATCCAAAGATTGTTTGAATATGGCGCAAAAGAGGTTCACATGAGACCTGCTTGTCCTCCATTAGTTTATAGTTGTAAATTTTTAAACTTCTCTCGCTCACGTTCAGAGCTGGATTTAGCAGGACGATGGGCAATAAAAGAATTAATTGGAAAAAATATAGATGATCCTGCAGAATATATTAACCCTGAATCAGAAAATTATAAAGCTATGGTTGAGGTTATACGTAAGAGATTGGGATTAACAACTTTAAAATATCAAAGGCTAGAAGATTTAGTAAAATCCATAGGATTACCTAAAGAAAAAGTTTGTACTTATTGTTGGGATGGTGTAGGATAAGAAATTGATTGACTAACGTCTACTTTTTACAATTGATTTTTCCAAATCTGCTAATTTTTGTACAGACTTTAATGGATATTTTCCTGTCAAACAAGCTAAGCATAATTCATTTTCAGTTTTTCCTATTGCCTTGGTTAAATCATCAATAGTCTGATATAACAATGTATCTGGTCCTATTTTTTTCAAAATTTCTTCCATGAATGATTCTCCATAAAGATTTTGAAATCTTCCTGCAATCAATTCATTTTTTGTAGGAAAATCAATTCCCATATAACAGGGACTAATGATAGGAGGACAACTTACACGCAAGTGAACACGTTTAGCCAATCCTTTTTTCCGTAATAATGTAACAATTTGTTGAGTAGTAGTTCCCCTTACAATAGAATCGTCTAAAAGGATCACATCCTTACCTTTTATTATACTTTTTATAGGATTTAATTTTTCTTTTACAGCAATTTTCCGTTTTGTTTGACCGGGCATAATGAAAGTTCTGTGAACATACCGATTTTTCATTAAACCCTCTATATAAGGCAGCTTAGATTCTTTAGCATAACCTACTGCCACACTTCGCCCGGAATCTGGAACGGGTACAATAATTGCATTATCTCTGATTTCTGGATCGCTTAAAATAGGATCATTTTTCGCTAAATTAATGCCTAAACGCATTCTTGCTTTCGCTACTGAAACACCGTCGATGAAAGAGTCAGGTCGTGCAAAATATACATATTCAAATTGACAGATGGCTGTTCGGTTAGCGCTAATTGTTAATTCGGA
The DNA here is from genome assembly GCA_016839655.1 of Promethearchaeota archaeon. The sequence continues at coordinate 14,845 of JAEOTW010000237.1, forward strand.
ATGAATATCTTTCTGATGACTAAGATGAACAATTTCTCCCGGCTTTACATCCCTTAGAAATAAACCCCCAACAGCATCAATAGCACAAGACTCTGATGCGATAAAATATAGATTTCTTTGTTCAGTTTTCAATTCACCAATACATAGGGGTTTAAACCCTAAAGGATCTCTAATGCCATATATATCTCCTTCGGATGTCATCAGAATCAAAGAATACGAACCATCTAATAATCTACTAGTTAATTTAAGTATTTCTGGCCAATCTTCAGTTCCTAGTGCAATTGAACCTATTAATTGTGCTAAAACCTCAGTGTCAGTATCAGTGATAAATATACGTCCCATTTCATCCATTCTCTTTTTGATTTCATCAAAATTTGCAATGGTACCATTAAAAGCCATTGAAAAGTCAATTTCATTATTTCTAAAATGAAATGGTTGCATATAAAGAGAAGATTTGAATCCTACAGCACCAGTTGTTGCATATCTGTTATGCCCGATACCAACATTTCCCCAATACTGTGAAATAATCTTTTCTTCCAAGACTTTTGAAACTAATCCATTTTTTTTATAAGTATAGATTTTACCACCAGTTTTCAATAGAGAAATTCCTGTGGATTCTTGTCCACGATGTTGCAAAGCGATTAATCCCCGGTATAAAATATTTGAGACAGAATACCCAAGATCATCACATGTAACGCCAAAAATGGCACAATTTTCTCTTGGTTTTTCTTCTAAATTTCTATTTTTTTTTAAAGGCATTATATTCTTTAGGGTAAGGGAAGCTTTTTATTATCTTCAATTAATTTAAATGATATATAATTTTTAATTATTAGTTTAATAGTAAATAAGAATAGTTCTGAAAAAGTGTTAAATATTAGAAAAGAATCCAAGCATCTCGCTATAAGTATTTTAATTGGAGGAGGGAGCACTCGTTTTGGAAGTGATAAGGGACTTTTTCAATTTTTTGGCAGACCTTTAATATCCTATGAACTTGAGACATTAGGGCAGCTTAATTATGACATTTTTTTAGTAGCCCACTCTAATGCCCAAGTTCAAAAATATTTAGATAAAATTGACATAAAGAAATTAATGGCTTTTATCATAGATGATAATTCAATTTTAGATAAACTCAAGAAAAGAAGCCCATTGATTGGATTATATTCTGCTTTTAAAGAATTGAGCAAACTAAATTATGAAAAAACTCTAATCCTTCCTTGTGATACTCCCCTAATTCAAGAAAGTGTGATAGAACTTCTAATAAGAAACTCTAAAGGTTATGATTGTTGTATACCTCAATGGAACAATGGTCTTGTTGAGCCTCTTTTTACTATTTACCCCGTCCAAAAAGCCTTGGAGAATGCAAAGAAAAACCTAAATAAATACTACTTTAAATTATCAAAATTACTTAATAACGACTGGAGTATTAATTATGTTTCAATAGAAAAATCAATCCAAACTTTAGATAAAAATTTGCTTTCTTTTATCAATATTAATGAAAAATCAGACCTTAAGAAAATACAAAAGAATTGGTTTAAATCATTTATTGAAAGATAATTAGAAAAAAAAAATATTAAATTTTTTAATTTAGAAATCACTTGTTCCCATTATTCCCCCAATAAAGCCTAAAACGCCCCCACCAAGGAACAACCACGTAGCTAATCCTGGAGCTCCGAGGGATAAAGGAACGGGTATAATTCCTTCTACTAAAGCATTATCAACAAATACAACAGCTAAGAGTTCGATATCTGAGGGTAAATCCAAATAAATTATCAATAACCAATACGCTGCCATTATAATTGCTAATAAAGAACCAATTATCGCCATTGCTCGGCTTTTAGTACCAATTAAAATAAATAGACCTGAAAACATAATAACTAGAAACACAATAACCATGATTGTTACTAGTGTTTCGCCTGTGTTAAACCATATACCGATATTCATCAGTAATGCTAGATAGTATGCATAAGCACCACCAGTATAGAAGAAGGGAAAAAGGAATGTAGCTACTAGTACTATTATTCCACCTAAAATACAGAAAACTTTTCCAGAGCCCATAATATTACACTTTTGTTTGTTTTTGTTTTTAATTTTGAGTTTTAATAATAAATAGATTCGCAATTATATATAATCTTAACCTATTTACTATTTATAACAATATATAAAGATTCAATGATATAAAACTAATTAATAATTACAGCAATATGTAAGTATTATTGAATTTCGACTTTATGAATATCTTTTATTATTATTCAATTTTGATATCTCCATTGTAGTAAAAAATCTATATTTCATTTATAAAAAGAAAAAAAATAAATTATTGATTAACAATCCATAGCTAAGATTTGAATTAATACTCATCAGGTCCCATAATTCCACCAATTAGTCCTAATACGCCTCCTCCAACGATAAGATAGGTCCCAAGTCCATAAGGTCCGACCATTAAATCAAACGGTATAACCTCACCGACTAAATCAGGTCCTGCAAACATTAAGACGAATTGAGAAACTTCAATAGGCAAAACACCGGAAATAGATAACATCCAATAAACACCCATAGCAATGGCAAAAATAGCACCAATGATAGCTAGTGCTCTACTCTTGATACCTATTAAAATAAATAATCCTGACAATGTAGCGATAAGAAATACTATTGTCATTATTATTATTAATACATCTCCAGATTGGAACAAATTCACCATATTTATCCATAGAGCGAGACCATAACCATTAGGCATATATGAGATCCAAAAAGTGGCTAAGAGTGCTACTATACCTCCGAATATACAAAAAATTTTTCCAGCTTCCATAAATTTACACTTCTTTAATTATTTTAATTTGTTTTTATATTGTTAAATAGATTAACACACATATATAATATTAATCCAATTATAACAAGATGGTTTTACATAAATGGAGTGGGATTATAAGAGAATTATTAGTTAGAACAATATGTAAATAATACCATATGTTTGAATCTTAAAATTTTCCAAAATGATAATTTTAATATAAAATATGATGCGTTTGCGAACAAAAATAGACTAATGCTCAATAATTAGATCAGCTACTATCTGTTGAATAATAACTAATAATTGTTGCATTTTAAATGGTTTATCAAGAAAGGCACTTGCACCAATTGCTTTTGCTTTCTCTTTTACACTAATATCCGCGCTAGCAAATATTATTTTTTCATTGCTATTAATTTTCAAAATTTCAATCATCGTGTCAAGTCCGTTTTTTATTGGCATACGATGGTCCATTAGAATAATGTCTGGCTTTACTTCTAATTTATGATACTTCTCTAAAGCATCTTTTCCGTTGATAGCAGTCCCAATAATCTCAAAACCCTCTTCTCTTAAGA
>JAEOTW010000238.1 GCA_016839655.1 Promethearchaeota archaeon
AATGGAAGAATGGGAAAAATCCATTTCATTAAAAAAAGAAAGAAAACAAAGTTTCAGAAACTTATCTGAAATCGAAATTAAAAGATTATATACTCCTAATGACATTAAAGATTTTAATTACGCGCTTGACTTAGGATTTCCTGGACAATATCCGTTCACAAGAGGATCATATCCAAACATGTATCGAGGACAACTATGGACAATGCGCCAATTCGCAGGATTTGGAAATGCAGAACAAACCAATGAAAGATATAAATTTTTAATAGATCACGGTAATACGGGATTAAGTGTCGCCTTTAGTTTGCATACAATTTATGGGATTGAAGCGACTGACTCGAGAGCCTTAGGAGAAATTGGAAAAGAAGGAGTTGCAATAGACTCCCTAAAAGATATGGAAACTTTATTTAAGGGTATAGATCTTTCAAAAATAAGTACATCTATGACAATAAATGGTCCTGCATCAATTTTATTAGCTTTATATATTGTGACTGCTGAAAAACAAGGTCATACTCCGGAACAATTGAGAGGAACTATTCAAAATGATATTTTAAAGGAATATATTGCTCAAAAATCATGGATTTTTCCTCCTGAACCATCTATGAGAATTATTGTTGATACTATAGAGTATTGTACTCAACATGTACCTCAGTGGTATGCAATTAGTATTAGTGGATATCATATAAGAGAAGCAGGATCTACAGCAGTTCAAGAATTAGCATTTACATTAGCAGATGGATTTGCTTATGTAGAAGCTGCGATCGAAAGGGGGTTGGATATAGATGATTTTGCTCCTCGTTTATCCTTTTTCTTCAATTCTCATAATAATTTCTTTGAGGAGATTTGTAAATATCGAGCTGCTCGGCGAATTTGGGCTAGGCATATGAAAAACCAATATGGAGCAAAAAAATCTGAATCAATGCGATTACGATTTCATACTCAAACTGCGGGTGTTTCATTGGCAGCTCAAGAACCAGAAAATAATATTGCTAGAGTAACGATACAGGGATTAGCTTCAGTTCTAGGAGGAACTCAATCCTTACATACTAATTCATTTGATGAAGCACTATGTCTTCCAACTGAAAATGCTGTAAAAATAGCTTTAAGAACACAACAAATAATTGCACATGAATCGGGAGTAACTGATACTGTTGATCCTTTAGCAGGTTCTTATTATGTAGAATGGCTCACAAACAAAATGGAAGAAGAAGCAGAAAATTATTTTAAAAGAATTGAGGATCTTGGTGGAGTGGTTCCAGCAATAAAAGCTAATTTCTTTCAAAAAGAAATTGCTAATTCATCTTATAAATACCAGCGGGAAATAGAGAATAGAGAAAGAACAATTGTAGCTGTAAATCAATTTGAGCAAAGAGAACCATGCTCCGTGCCACTGTTAAAAATTGATGAAGAGGTTGCGAGTGAACAAATTAGAAAACTCAATAAATTAAAGGAAGAAAGAAATAATGATAAAGTACAAGAAAAATTAAAAAGACTAAAAGAAGCAGCCAGAGGAACAGAAAATTTAATGCCTTTTATTGTAGATGCAGTACGGGAATATACCTCAATTGGAGAAATTATAAATGCATTAACAGAAGTTTTTGGTACTTATCATGAAGATTCAATTTTTTAAGGTGTGATTTCATATGTCAACAGAAAAAAAAATAAAAGTTCTTGTATGTAAACCAGGCCTAGATGGCCATGATAGAGGCGCAAAAGTTCTTGCAAGAGCCTTAAGAGACGCAGGGATGGAAGTGATTTATACAGGTATACACCAAACTCCTGATGACGTGGTAAATACTGTTATCCAAGAAGACCCCGATGCTGTTATGTTAAGTATGTTATCTGGGTCTCATAATGCACTATGTCCTTTAATTATGGAAAAATTAAAAGAACATGGTATTGATGATGTTCTTGTAGCGGTGGGTGGGATTATTCCCGATGAAGATAAAGTATTTTTAGAAAATCATGGATTAAAAGGATTTTATGGTCCTGGCACTGATTTAAAAACAATCGTTGAATTTGTTAAAAATAATTTGAAAAGATAATACTCGAATGGATTATTCTAATTTTATTTCTCTTTTATTAAAAGGAAACCCTAGAGCAGCAGCACGTTTAATTACTTTTGCAGAAAATGATATTGCTGCCGCTGAAAAAATAATAAATTCTATTTATGAACATACAGGTAATGCCTATATTCTTGGTATTACAGGGGCTCCAGGAACGGGTAAATCAACCTTTATCTCAACTTTAACTAAAAGTTATATCGCCCAAGGAAAAAAAATTGGAATAATCTGTGTTGATCCTACTTCTCCTTTGACTGGCGGCGCTCTTTTAGGAGATAGAATCCGTATGAAACAAAATTTTTCAGTAAATAACGTTTTTATTAGAAGTATGGCAAATAGAGAACAACTTGGAGGGCTCGCTCGAGCTACTGAGGATGTAATTAAAATTCTTGATGCTTATGGATGTGACATTATTATCGTTGAGACGGTTGGTGTTGGACAATCTGAAGTGGATATCTTCAAATCTGCACAAACTGTTGTAGTTTTATTAGTGCCAGGATTAGGAGATGATATTCAGGCTATAAAATCAGGTATCATGGAAATTACGGATGTATTTGTAGTGAACAAAATGGATTTGGCAGGAGCAGATAAGAAGATTGCTGAAATAAAGCAAATGTTAGAATTCAGAAAAAATTATAAATACGATTCAAATGAAATACACAAAAAATATGCTAAGATAGAACTTTGGACACCAGAAATTACAAAAGTAAACTCCAAAACTGGAGAAAATTTCGATGAGTTCCTTGAATTAATAAAAAAGCATGAATTATTCTTAAAAGAATCAGGAGTTATTACGAACTATATGAAAAATAGGATTACAAATGAGACCTTACAGATTTTAAAACACAAATTAACTGAAAAAGTTGAAAACTTACTCAATTCTGATAAAGAAATTGGAAAATATATAGATCAAGCTATTCAGAAATCGTTAGATCCTTATTCTATGGCAAATTTAATAATTAAGATGCTAGGGCTTGAAAAGGAATAATAAAAAGCATTTTATTATGAAATTAATTATTCTTGTTCTATTTTCTTCTCAACTAAGTCAATTATACTTTTTGCTAGCTGCATAGCATTTTCTGCCTCTTCAGGATCATCATAATATCTTGAAGGAATGCCTCCAGGAAGACCATTGGGATATCTAGTAGGGATATAATATTGATCGAGCTTTTTTACAGATACTAATTCTTTAAAATCTCGATCAATTTCAACTACCATATTAATCAGATCATTTATAGAATGTGTATAAAAAATTTCAATAGATTTCACCTTCAAATATAAATATGCTTTAAGTGCTTTTTCAGTTGATTGCTGTAAATGAAATAAAGCCAAGTAAAACCGTTTTCTTTTCCTTAATTCATCTGCATCTGTGAATTCATCTTTTGCGTGTGTAAACCATCTTAAAGCTTCTTCTTTTTTAGGTTTTTTCATATACTAATCTCCCTGAGTTAGTAATATTCTTTAAAAATGAATTTGATGATAATTGATCCTTAAATTCAGAATCATTAAACACAATAATATCTGAAGCAACTTCTCTTTTAATATTACTATAAATAAAATTTAACCATTCTTTTCCCGTTTTATTTGAAGGCATAATAACAAATATATCGAGATCACT
>JAEOTW010000239.1 GCA_016839655.1 Promethearchaeota archaeon
AAGCGAAAATTCTTTCTACTTGCCTCTGGGAGGAGTGCATTCGTACTTCAAACCTTTTCCACACGTTTAGTCCATCTTGGTACAGAAGTATATATGGTGACTAATCTGGGTTCAATACCAGCACTTACTAAAGATGATATCTTGATTGTACTCTCAGGATCTGGAACTACTAAAATAGTTGTATCTTTATTGGAGAATTATGTAAATAATGTTAAACCATTTGCTATTGTATCAATAACATCTCATACAGAATCAATTATTGGAAGGATTGCGGATATTACCATTAAATTAAAGGGTCGAACAAAACGAGATATGACTGATCCTCAAGATGATCAAGCGATATTAACTACAGAGGGCACACAATTTGAAATTGCGGCATTTGTATATCTTGATTCAATTATAGCTGAACTTGCAGTAAGAATGGGAAAAACTAACGCAGATATGCTGAAGAAACATTCAGAAACCATATAATTTTTATTCTTCTTTTTCTATTTCATAGTAAAAAGTCATATTTTATGTATTTACTATTCAAAGTTAAATTCTTGATTTAGGTTTGCGATAAGAATCTTAAATTCTTCTTTTAATAATGTATAATAGGTATATTTTCCTTTTTTCCATCCACGAATAAGTCCTACTTTTTCCAGCTCTCGTAGGTGGTGAGAAATTGAAGGTTGAGATTTATCTAAGATCGCTTCTAATTCACATACACATCTTTCTTTATTCTTCAATGCTGTCAGAATTGTTAAACGTTCTTTATTTCCTAAAGCATTAAAGAATGCAAATAATGCATTTAAATTTTGATCAAATTTCAAATCTTTTCCAATTTGCTGTAGATTTTCAAAGTACTCATCGCCATCCGAACAATCATCACACCCACATAACGTATCTTTGATTTTTTCCTTTCGATTAACTTTCATTTAAATATCAACCTATTTTTATATTCTTATTATTATAGAACGTATGAAATTATAAAAATTTTATCCATATTTATAAATCTAGATTCACATCGAAATATTTTTATATGATACATTCTATTAATATTTCAAGTGCTTTAAAATCAAAATTAAGTTAATACAAATGGATTGTTATTTATGGCTGTAGTATACATGCGAAAACTAGAAGAAGAGCCTGAAACTTATGATTCTAAATTTACTGATTTAACAAAAGGAGTAAATATTGAAGTAGAAGACTGGATTTTAGATCAAATTAATGGTTCTGAATCAATCCTAGAAATTGGATGCGGTACAGGTACTCTTGCTGCTAAAATGGCACAAAAGGGAAATAACGTAATCGCGATTGATAAAAATTTTCAAATGATTAATCATGCTATGAAATATTTTCCCTCGGATTTATCTGGTGGAAAGCTGTTATATCAGACAGGTTCATTTACAGATTTAACCACACCCACTCGTTCTCAAGACATAATAGTAAGTAAATTTATGTTGTCTGAACTTCGCCCTTTAGAACAACAAATTTTTCTTAGAAATGCATGGAAAATGCTGAAACCTGATGGTCGTTTAATTATTGCGGCCGAGTTTGTACCTAATGGTTTTTGGAAGCTCTCATTTAAATTTAAAAGATGGAGATATAAAAAAAAATTAAGACGACTACGACTACGAAGCACTAATCTAGTTAAATGGTTTTATAAATATTTAGAACCGATAGGTTATAAAATCAATGATCTGGTGAAATGGAAACATGGTTCAATCCAAGCTATAGAACTACAGAAAATTAATGAAAATGGATCTAACGAACCCGGTTATTATAGACCTGAAATAAAAAGATTTAAAGGTTTCAGACCTCAATTAAGAATTTATCGTTGTATTTTCACAGGACAAGTTGATCGTGTACCAATAGAACCCGGTATTTATAAATCCGGAAATCCTGATGAAAAATCACCTGTAGTTGTCACTGCTAATTATGAATTTACTTATATTAAATTAATGCGTGATCTTAAAGGCTTAGATGCTTGGGTATTATGTATTGATTCAAACGGTATAAATGTATGGTGTGCTGCTCGCGGTAATGACTTTGGAAACAGTCAACTTATTGAAGCAATAGAAGCAACAGGAATAAAAAATATCACTCAAAAGAAAACATTATTATTACCACAACTTTCTGCAGGTGGTATAGCGATACCTGAACTTCCTAAAAATGCCGAGGAATTTCCTTTTAGAGTTAAATATGGACCAGTTTGGTCAAAATCTATTCCTCAATTTCTTGAAGTAAATCCTGCTAAAAAACCTGATCGAATGAAACTCGCTAAATTTACTCTTTACCATAGAATTCGTGCGGGAGTAACTCATATTTCATTTTTGTTCCGAAAAATTTTCATCTTGCCTTTAATTACATTAGTTATACTTTTCTCGATTCTGACTTGGTTTAATAAATTATGGTGGATTGGTGAATTATCACTCTGGATCATTATAGCAAATTTAATTTTTGTATTATTGTTCCCAATTTCAAGATTCACTAGAAGATTTATTTTAAAGGGAATTTTTTTTGGAATAATTAATATAGTTCTGTTAGGAGGATTAGCTTTTTTGTTTCATAATAATATATATTACATTCTCTGGCAGTTGGGTTTCTATTTCTGGGTTACCTTCTTTTCAATAATGTCATTTAGTGGTTACTCAATGGCCACAAGCCCCAGAGAAATCCAAGAAGAATATCCCACTTTTAATTTAACGAATAAAATTTTAATTATCCTAAGTTTAGTTCTTCTAACTTTAGGATTTTTATTTACTACATAAATTTAATAAAAAATAAAAGATGTAAAGAAATAGGAGGTAAATAAAATGACAGAAACTAACCTCGAATCATTAGATTTTTCTGAATTTATTAAAGATGTTTTAATCTTTATTGATAAAGATGTATGTAATGGCTGTGGTCTTTGTGCTGAAGTATGTCCTTTTGGACTTCCACAAACCAATAGCTCTGGAAAATATGAAATAACCAAACCGGAATTATGTACAGAATGCAGTGCTTGTAAGAGAAATTGTCCCGTTCAGGCGATTATTCTAAACGAACGTAAAGGATGTGGATGTTTGTGGAATGCACGAGGAGTGGCAAAGAATGCGAAAAAAGGGATCACTACTGAAACCTCATGCGGTTGTGGACCCACAAGCGAAAACAGTGCTAATAATAGTTGTTGTGGATAATTTGGATACTAATACTAAAAAAGGTTTACTTTTTGGAACTATAACCGTTTTCTTAGTGGGACTGCAACCGGTTATTGCGAATTCAAGGCCCCAAATTATAGATGCCTTTATTTTTGCTGCAATTACAGCTTTAATCGAGGCCATAATTTTCCTTCCATTTTATTATTTTGAAAGAAGAAAATTAAGTTTAAATCAAGAAATTGATAAAAACAAATCGTTATTGAATGGCTGGAAAAAGAAGGATAATATAAAATTGCTTGTATTGATCGGATTAACTTTTGCAATTATACCTATTTTATTATATATTGGTTATGAACTTACAGGGCCAACAAATAGTACTATAATCTTAAAATCTGAAATTATTTTTGGTTTATTATTTGGTTTTTTAATATTAAATGAAAAAGTCACTAAACTTCAAGTTATTTTTTGCTTAATTTTATTTACGGGATTGTTTTTCACAGTTACTCAAGGATTTTCTAGTATAGATGAATTGAATATAGGAGTGTTGATTTTAATTATAAGTGTGGCTTCATTTACGTTTATTCATACTTTAACTAAAGTTAAATTTGATAGAAATGAATTATTTCCTACTCAAATTGTATTTATT
>JAEOTW010000240.1 GCA_016839655.1 Promethearchaeota archaeon
CAAGTAAAATAAGGAAACAAGATTTCACATTTAGAAATGAGGAGGGCAATTATCAGATAAAGAATTTTGAAAAACATTGTGTGTTCTTAGAATTCTCTACAACGACGTGTAAAATATATGAATATCGTCCTCAAGGATGTAGATTTTATCCTCTTATATATGATTTCCAAAAACAAAATTGCACTTTTGATAAGGATTGTCCTAGAATTTATTTATTCTATCAAGATAAAGGGATTTTAAAAGAAACGTGTGATAACCTAAAGATCTTTATAAAGAATCAATTGAATATTAATTTAGATTAAGCAAGATCTTTCTTATCTTCTTCAACATTGATATCTTGGTCAATTTCAAATTTCTTTTTATCATCAACATCCCTTCGTGTTATTTTACTGCGACGTAGCTCCGCATATTTATTTCGCTTCAATTTGATTATAGGTATTCCAAAATACACCCACCCTGGTTCTAATATTTGATTATATACAGAATTTGATATTGCACCAACCATAGCCTCCTTACCTACGATTGTACCTGGTGCGATGGTTGCTTCTCCTCCTATGAGGACGTAATCGCCAAATATCACTTTTTTAATAATTAAATACTTGCCTACTACCATACTCGACATAATATTAGCACCTTGCCCTATAATAACTTTCCGCCCAAAATGAATAAACTCAGCATCACACCATGAATCCCACATGGCACTTGAAAGACTCATTTTTATTCCAAACCATTTGAAAGCTAATATATCCATCCAAGGAAGTGGCCAATTTCTTATAAGCCATAAAACTATTTTTTTTAATTCAGTTCTTAAGCACCAGAATTCAAAATCATGATTACCTTTTTCCGCTTTGAAAACACCTTCTTTTGGTTTATGAATTAAATTAATTAGGGTTAGGAACAATTTACTAAAGAATAAACATCCTACAATAAAGATAAACCACATAATGAATACCATCACTGGTAGAAAAAAGACAAATAATACTCCATTTATAGCATAATAAGAGTATGTATAAAATATTATTGAGTCTAACATCCCTGAAAGCCAAAAAATTGGGATATAAATTATTAAAAATTTAATATTGACTCGACTTATAGCACTACTAGTAACAAAATCAATCGATAAATCTTTTTCTTTATCTTCATATAAAACTTCCTTTTCTACAGGTAAAGTTTCAGTTTTATCTTTCTCTTCTGTTAATTGTTCTAAAGTATCTGGATCAATTTTCAAATACATCTTTATTTTTCTTTTTGATAATTTACTAAGTGGTCTCGCACCCCCTGACCAATAATAACTATTACCTTTTATTAAGCTGTGTTTTGGAGTGGAAGCTATCGGGAGTAAATAAGAATTTTCTTTTATTTCTGTACCAGGTCCAATTAAATTTTTTGCTGCTGCAGTCACATTATCACCTAATTTTATTTTAAAGTATGTAATATCTCCGAATATTCCATCAATCATATGGCTAGAAAAAGCTGAATTGACTCCTAGATAACAATTTTTCCCAATTTCTAAAAATTTATCATTGACAGGGGACTCTTCAATTGTTGTACCTTTCCCAATTTTGCTGACTTTCATGAAATTATAGAGCCAAGGTTGCAACCATGGAAAGATTCCTTTAGAGAAGGCATTTTTTGGGTATTTTAAGATAAAAGATCTTATATGATAATAGTTTAATGTCTTGCTTGGGAAGTTCCTAGGGATAATACCTGGTTGAGAAGGTGTTTTTTTTTCAGATAAGCTCCAGAAAAAGCGAGCAACAAGAGCGATTAGAAATAAACGAATAAGATAGCCTCCAATAATCACTAAAGGCATTGTTAATAATGCTAAGAGAGGTTTTAAATTAATAAAAATCGAAAAGAAATTTGTAATTTCTAAAAAGGAAGGAATAAAGTAATAGAAAAAATATATCATGAATAAGATGGTAGGAATTAAATAAGAAATTAAGTAAATGGTAAATAAGACGAAAAGATACCAAAAATATTGGAATTTAACATCTTCCTTGATTACCTTTTCTTCTGAATCGCGTTCAATTACGTGTGTTTCAGAGTCTTCCATACTAATCCTTACAATTCGAAATTATTTATAATTATTAAGTTTTAATTTAGTGAATAAAATAAATAAAGATAATCGTTTTAGAGACTAACCAGAGTTTTAATGTGGTCTCTACTTAAATAATAAGATTCAAAAGCCTTATTTATATCATCTAAAGTGAATCTCTTCGAAATCAAATCTTTGACTTGGATTTCACCAGATTCTAAACCTTCAATTGCTTCTTTAAATGGACCACATCTGCTACTAAATAGTGTGAGCTCGCGAACAACTATATCAGTAAGATTTAGAGGAGTTTCAATTCCATGTGTGCTTTTTAAATGAATTTTACCTCGAGTTTTACAAGACTCAATAATGGTCTTTAAGGCAGTAGGATTTCCGGTTGCATCGACAACAATATCAGCCCCTAAACCATTAGTTATTTTTCTAATCTCAGTAGCAATATCTTGACAATCTGTTCTATTTATACTAAAATGAACTCCATAATTTTGTGCAATACTTAATTTTTGATTTGATCCATCAATTGCGATTATTGTTAATCCTTTAGATTTTGATATTTGGGCAATTAATAATCCCAACTTTCCAAGACCAAAAATTGCTATATTCTTATCATATTTATCAATAGGCATCATTTCAAATGTTTGATATGCTGCTGCAAGAGGTTCAATAAATGTAGCATCTTCATAAGAAATTGAATCAGGAATTTCATGAAGTAAATAAGATTCTAAAGTTATATATTCAGCAAGAGCACCATTTATATCAATTCCAATTGCCTTTCGAGATATACATTGAGTAAATAGTCCTTGCTTACAGTAGTAACAATCAAAATCAATATTACTGTTGATCTCAGATGTAACTCGTTTATTTAACCAATTTCTTTTAAGGTTTTTTCCAACTTCTATAATCTTTCCTGAAAATTCATGACCAAGAATTATTGGAAGAGGAGTTGGTAAATTTCCTTCTATAATAGCCAAATCAGTTCCACAAATGCCTACTGCTTTTACCTTGATTAATACTTGTGAGTCTCCTAAAATTGGTTTAGGCATATTTTTAATTTTGATTTCCTTTCCATCAAATACTGCGGCTTTCATTTTTGTACTCTTTTCTGTAAATATATGAAATAAATTTTAGAAAATATTAATAAAATTACATATACATTGTTTATAATTAAGTAATTTTCCTATAAAGTTTATATAATCAAATCATCACTTTTTTTAAATTTAAATTAATATAGATTATCAGAAATCCTGTTTTAAAGGATAAATATTGACTAATTAAAATTTAAATCTGGAAAATTATGAAAAAAACAATTTTGAAATGGGAAATCATAGGAATTATTGTCATTGTAATGCTGGGAGCGTTATTTCATTTTATGTTTGAGTTATCGAATTATTGGAGTCCTTTAGGTGCGATTTTTCCTGTCAATGAGAGCGTTTGGGAGCATTTGAAACTACCATATTGGCCCTTAATCATATTCTCTTTAATTGAATATGGTTTTATTAAAGAGAGAGCTAATAATTTTGTTATTGGTAAAATAATTTCATTCTTAATAAGCATTAGTACAATACTTATTGTGTTTTACTCATATACTGCTATTCTTGGAGTAGAGTTACTCATCGTTGATATTTTAAGCTTTGTTATAGGAGTAATAATAGGACAATTAGTAAGTTATGTTATCTTAACTAAAGAATCGTTATCTAGGTCATATATCAGTACATCTTGGATTATATTTATTGCATTTGGAATATTATTTGCTGTCTTTACATACTTTCCTCCCCTTTTACCCATGTTTCAGGATTCTGAAAGTGGTCTTTATGGAATAATTGAGCATTTTCTAAAGATTTAAGATAATTATTTATTTTTTTTCTTCTTCTTTATTTTATAACAATCTTTTAGTAAGTAAAGTGAATTCTTTCGATTTTGATTTAGTAATTCAAAAATTAATTAATAAACAATTTTCTGATTTTCCATCAACAGATTGGAAAAAATGGCTTGATATATCATCAAAAGAAGAATATGAAGAACTAACTCTAAAAAATTCTGGATTATCCTCTATTAATGATATTTTTGAGAGAATTAAGAAAGAAAAAACTACCTCAAGGCAAATTTCTCTAAATTTGGCTTCATTTTTAGATAGTTATAGTAGTTTACATATCCCAATATTATGTCACACCTCTGGAACAACTAATAGCGAGATCTCAGCATTAAAATGGTTTTATATGTCGAAAAGTTTAGTAAAAAGAAATTGGGCTCCAGGTATGCAAGCTATATTCGAAACAAGTGGTTTGGATAGAAAAACTTCTGCGATAATCTTTGTTCCGTCAAGAATTAGCTTAGACGGACTTCAATCCTATGAAAGTCAAGATTATATTTCATTATATTCGTCTGAGTTTTCACAAAGAGTTATGCTTTCAGTTATTAAACCACATTCCTATACTTTTTTTGAATACAAAAATTCAAAGAATTTAGATATTATCTCTAAAATTTTAAGCATGGATATTATTTCCGTCATTTCTGCTCCGGCAATCACTATTTTAGGATGGGCAGATTTAGATAGGTTTAAGAAAGGAATTAGAATATCTTTAGAAAATTTACCAAAAGAAAAAAATTCAATCCTCGTAGAATTGTTATTAATTATGGAAAAAGAGGGTATAGAAAGAGGATCTGAAATTATCCAATCAAAATTATCTGAAAAGCTATCTAAAGCAACAATTATTTTTAGTATTAGTTCTTTATCAGAACAAAATTGGATATTTATACGTAAATTTATGAATTGGGAAAAAGGAAAAGAGAAGTTTACAAATCTCTATGTGGCATCAGAGATTGGACCTTTTGCGGCTAGTATCTCAAAAGGAGATTATGAACTCTCTCGTTTGAATAGAATGTATGTTTTTCCTTTAACCTTACCGGTTCTTGAATATAAAAATAAATTTAAATTAATTTCTGGATTCTCAGGTCAATTAGGCCGACTTTATGTCTCAAGAATGGGAGATTCAGGCCCGTTAATAAATATTGATATTGGAGATATTGTTAATATCAAAAAATCAGATGGATTACCCCAAATAGATGGAACTATTGTAAGATCTAGCTTCGAATTGAAATATAATGTTAAGATTTCCAATAATCTTAAAAAACCGGATAAATATAACGTTTTTGCAGGAGATTTTTTCTCTTTCGATGACTTTAATATAATAAAACCAAGAAATTTATTAAATTGTTTGAAAAGTAGCTGTAAATTAGAAAGTGATGCTCTTTTACTTATACAAGCATCTGATCAATTCTGGGAATTAATTTTACCAACAGATTTAGATACAAACTGCACTAAAGAGGATGAAATAATAAAAAACATCTCTAATTGTCCAACACAAAAAGAATTTATTCAAGCCTTAGAAAATAAGATGGTGAAAATAAAATTTATTGAAGATCAACCAATTGATTTCTTAGCTACACGAGAAGAAGTATTAAAAAAGGTTCGAGAAGGACAAATCCCTAAAGGTATATTAAA
>JAEOTW010000241.1 GCA_016839655.1 Promethearchaeota archaeon
CTATTAAAAAAATTGGTGTAAAGTCATCTCTTATAACTTTATTATCAATTCCTTCTTTTATTGGATCTAACACGAGTTTTTGATATCTTAGTGTTTCAAAATTGATTTCTGCTTCATTTCGAGTTAACGATGCTCCCTCTATTACTTTTTGAGAAATATTCAAGAAAAAAGGCTTTTTACGGATATCACTTGCAATCTTGTAAAGTTCCGGAAATTTTTTAGAAAATTCGTAAATAGCATATCCTAGTGTTAGAAGACGTTCCATTTCTGATTTTGAGGTCAAGTCTATAGCTTCATAAAATTCGTTTATCTTCCTTATGCCTATTGTTCCTACAACTAAGTAAAGATCATTCTTCGAATCAAAATAATTATATAATGTTCCTTTACTTAATGATGCCTTAAGAGCAATCTCATCCATAGTAGTATTATCGAAACCTTTTGAAATGAAACAATCCATAGCTTTCATAATGATTTCATGTCTTCTCTGCTCTTTTTCTCTTTCTTTTCTTTGTTGGATACGTTTTTTACGTTCATTATTCATTTTTTTCAAATTGAACATGGGTAACTCTTTGACCAAGGGTCATTAAATTTATTAGTGACATTTATTGTATTTAAACTTTTGGTCACTTATTGACCATTGGTCAAGAAGTGAGAAATACCTTTAAAGAGTACTTAGATAAATAGTAAATATTTGTTATGATTATGGAAATCTTGATACTAAAAATTTAATAAACATGATTATATTAGATTTTAATCAAATTAAGATTAAATAAAAAAAAAATTTAGGGAATTAGGGTCTGTATAAGTAATGAAGATCCCATATTACTATTTACTCCTCCAACCTGTCCAGGACAAGTATTATAAATAACTCCAACGTAAATAGAAATAAGATGGGTACCGGGATCTAAATCCTTGAAGATTGCATAGAAACTCACAGGTATCCATTCAACATCATCTTCAGTGGCATTGTCTAAAATTTCTTCATAAACAAACCCAGGGCGCTTCACATCACCATCGATAGCAAAGTACATTATAAGCGAATGTCTTAATGTATCAATAGGATCCAATTCTGCATTTCCTGCGAAAGAAATATATACCCACTCTCCAACATTTACTTCGATAGTAGTATTTAGTGGATCTATTGGTTCATAGGTATTATTTACATCTACAGTATCTAATAATAATGTATATCAGGTGTTTACTATTCCAGAATCTCCACTCAAATTATTTATTTGTATCTGCAGATTTATAATATAAAAAGCTCCAAAACCAATTATTGTAGCACCTATTACTATTAAAATTATAGTGCTAGCTTTCGATCTATCACTCATAGATTTCAACCTCTTTATAATAACCTGATTATATTTAGAGTTAAAATTTGTTAAAGATACATCTATTAATAAAGTTTTTTTAAAGTTTAATGTCATTAATACTGATAATTCAAAAAGAAAATTAAACAGAATATCTAAGAGACATATTCTTAAAAAATAAAAAAAGAAAATAAAATAAATAAGTAGTGGATTTCTTATTTAGGGTAAGGTCACTCTTCCACTAGACTCGTCCAAATTAAGTATACCCTTTACTGCTAATTGTTTGATGGTTCTAACTGCCATTATTGGAGGAACATCAAGAAGTTTCTTTAAATCATCTAGCTTTGCTTCTCCTTTATCCATAATTGTAGCAATAATATCAACTTCATGAATTTCTTCATCAGAGTTTTCAATTAAGAAGGATGTAAAAAAATTTGCCTGTCTTAATTGTCCAATCTTAGCTTCTAATTCATCCATTTTCTTTTGATAGTTATTTTTTAACTCTACTTCACGGTTTTCATTTTCAACAGTTTTTTGATCTAATCCTGTCTTCTCTTCTTCTTTTGCACCAATCTTTTCATTAACAGAGCTAAGTTTTTCTTCAAGTTGAGTAAGTTCAAAGGCTGGTTTTTTCAAATCATTAACGCTAGTTTCTAAAGTATTTGTTAATTCAGAAATCTTCGAGTTTAACTCATCTTTTTTAGCTTTCAATCCGTCTATATTTCTGTCTAATTCTTCAGACTTAGTTCTTAATTCTGTTAATTCTGAATTCTGAGAGGATAATTTTTCTTTTATACCTTCTTCTTCTTTTTGTTCTGCTTGCATAAAACGCCATGCTTCTCTTAATTGAGAAAGAACCTCCTCGTTATGTTTCTGCAGAACTTGCCAGTATGTGTCATAAGCCGTCTCAAATTGCTCAATAAGTGCTAAAATATCTTGGGAACTCATTAGAAATCAACCTCCCCTTTTAGTGTTACTGTACCACTTCCCTCATCATATTCAATTGGACCATTTTTTAGAACCATTTTTGAGAGTATATTTCTTGCCACATCTTCTCTCAAACCCATAGCTTGGACAATACCCTTAAGTTCAAGAGTTGTATTAGGTTGTAATGCTTGTATAAGTTTTAATTGAGCAGATTGGATATAACCAGCTTTGATCA
Source organism: Promethearchaeota archaeon (assembly GCA_016839655.1). The sequence goes on from JAEOTW010000241.1 coordinate 2,473, forward strand.
ATGACTTCATAGCAGCAGCGCGCATAGCGTATGAATTACTAAATTTTTCTTTTTTATGATATTCTGCTTGAAGTTGAGAATCAAGTTCTTTCATTTTGTTATCGAATTTTACTTGAATATCTTTTAACTCTACAAGTCTATTCTCTAATTCACTTAATCGACTGCTTCGAGTTGCTACCTCTTCCCTTCGTGCTGTTATTTTTGTTTGAGTTTCATTTAATTCATTTTGTGCATCTTGGATTTTATCAAGAAGAGCCTGTTTTTGGTTATTTAGTTCAGCATTATTTTCTTCTAATGAAGAAATATCTCTTTGATTTTGAGAAATCTTATTTTTCAATGAATTTATTTCGTCATCGTTTGCCTCAATGTTTCTTAAATCGTTGGTTTTAGTTTCTTCAAGTTTACCAATCTGATCGAGTAGATTAGTAGGTTGAGTTTGTAATTTTGGGATCGAATCTGAATTTAAACCATTAAGTTCTTCAATAATTGAGAGTATTTTCTTTAAAGATGATTTTGTATCGGTAAGACTCATATTTAATTCTCCTTTAAAAAAAGTTGCTTTAAATTTTTATAAAATAATAGTGTTAGTATTATTAAATTTTGATTTTTAGATAGTAGAAAAAAGAATTAAATTTCTTTAGAAATATCTTCTATAAATTTATCTTTACTAAATGTGCCAAATGGGAGATTTCTTCTTTCTATGACTATGTTTAAATTTTCAATTATTTGTTCCGCTAAGTAGTTGAATTTAAAGGGAAATCGGGGGTTTTTTTGGAAATATTTTCTTAGAAAAATATTTATAAGGTCGATCTTATGTTTTGGTTCCTTCATTTCAAATAGACCTGGGTCTGTATCGAGAATAGATGTGCAAATCCAAGCAAGATCATCAAGAAAATGGCCTTCATATGCATCTTCAAAATCAACGGCATAAATAATGCTGTTAGTATCATCAAAAATGAAGTCTCTCAATCTTGTATCTCCTTTGCAGAGGACGTATTTCTTTTTTGCTTTATATCTTTTCCGAACAAAATTTTTTTCATGGAATTGAGCAAAAAATTCAGCAAGTTTCTCTATGCTTTTAATAATCTCATTTTTAGCATCAGTTTCCAATTCATCTAAATTTTGTGTTCCTTTTAATTTCTCATTAATAAAATCACATAGGTTAATTCCTTTAACTTTTTCAAGGACCAAATAAGGTTTTTGAAAGAATAAAATACTTGGAACGTGGAAATTTTGATTTTTCAATCTGTTTAATATATTTATTTCATGAGCAATGTTTTTAGTTCGAAAAATTTTAATCACGACTTCTTTAGGTAATTTAGAAGGTTTTTTATCGAACACCACATTTATAACAGAATTTTTTTTACTTGGTAATTCAGTTACTTTAATATTATCTTGATTTAGTTCGGGAATTTGATATTTTAAGTCTTTAATCATCCTACTTTGTATTTTCTGAAGATCCATTTTCCAAATATGTAGACTTAATTTAGATTCTTAATAAGCACATAATTATAGCCATATTTATAACTATTTATTAATAGTGAGTCTAAATTATAAGAAAAAGACTAAAAATGAAGCTTTACTTGCATACTTTATTTTTCTAATTTCCTTATTTTCTTTACTAAATCATTTAAATAAAGATTACCCATTCCAAGTTTCACGATCTGAGAGAAAAATAATACTAAAGCAAATCTCATTTCTTGGATTTCAATATAAAAAGAACAAATTTTTTGATTATTTTCCAACTCTAAGTACATTTTCTTTAAGTTGCTTAATTTTTTCTCACTTCGAACTTCAAACTCTTTCATTATAGAAAAGAGAGTATTACTTGGAAGTGAGGAATATAATATGTGGCCATCAGTAGTAAAAATCCCTGAACCGAGGATTTCTTTATCATCAACGAAACCTCTTAATAACTTGATAATTTCTTGGAATAATGGCATTGAACTAAGCTTAGCAGTAGAATCATCTAGTTCTACACCATTAACTTCCGTACTTTCGAAGAATTCCATGTGAGAGAATTCAAAATCAACTATTTGATATCCCCGGACTTTAAAATTCTTGTCTACAAAAGTTTGAAAACCGTGCTTACAAACAGGCCCTGACGGGATAGAGATTGTTGTTAAATGCTTAGCTTGGTTTATTATTTTTGTAGGTATCCTGAGTTCTTTCTTAGATTTACAAGTTGGGCATATAACATGAATTTCTTGATATTCTTCTACTGAAGTTAATTGATCACTATCAATCATATGTTTCTGTCAGTATTCTACTATTCTAATTTTATATTTATATGATATTATTACAGATTTTAATATATTTACATTTAATGAATCAATAATCATCTCAATAATTTATTTCTATTACAAAGTAAATTTCAGATCAGAATAATTTAAATTTGATAAAGCTTCAATTCTTTTGCGACAGGAATTACACTTTCCACATGGCTGTTCTCCATCACTATAGCAACTCCATGTCCATTCTAAAGGAACTTTCAATTTTTTTGCAAGATTTACGACATCCATTTTTGTCATTTTTGCTAATGGAAATAATAATTTTCGTGTATTTTTATCTTTATTGTGTTTTCCTTTATTGATGAGTATCTCAAGATCCTCGAAAAATTTCAGAGATGCATCAGGAAAATCTTCTGGATCTATGGCAATATGACCCCCTATGATTACTTCACAATCAAAAACTTCTGCATAATATCCTGCAATGGAGTAAAAAACAAGATTACGAGAGGGAATGAATCCTTCAGGAGCATTAACTGCACTCGGTACAGGAAATCCTTCTATACGTAAGTCAATCGATTCCTTTAAAAAAGATAATGGGACTTCAATTAATTTAATTTGCAAACTTTGAGCAAGTTTTTGTGCTGCCTTTTTTTCGTTTTGAGGTCGAAGGTTATAGTTATAAGAAAGAGCAATTATATAATAGCCTTCTTGATGCGCCCAATGAAGGGCAACAGCGGAATCCATTCCACCAGATAGTAATAGTATCGCACTCTTTTCCTTTTGTTTTTTCTCTGGAAACATTTTTGCAATAATTGCCATTTTTACTGCATCATTTATATTGGACAATTCATAACCTAACGCTTCTGCTGCGATATTACCATCTGAAGTTATATTACATCTCATAACATCAATCATTTCTTTACAAATTCCAAGTACTTCTGGAGCAACTTCATAACCGATATAATTAATTCGCGGGGGAGGAACATTAAAACCCAAATCAACCATGTTGTTAACCACCATTTCGATTAAATCTATCATGTTTATCACTTTGGGCCCTACAAGATCATATGTTTGGTTATTTCTACCTATTCCGTCTGCAGCAGCTAAAAAGGCTTCTATTGCATCATTAACATATATGGGTTGCATCGGAATTTTACCATCTCCAACCACATCAATAATTCCTTTTCCAATTTGGTTTACCATTTCAGGGATTAATTCATCGTTAGGACCTAGGATATAAGAAGGTCTAAAAATAGTATATGCAACATTTGCTTGTTTTAGTATTACTTCCGCTTCATTTTTCGAATAAAAATAAGCATCATTTGCCCATTCTTCTTTCCCAAACCTATCAACTCCCAATCCTGATGGAAAAATAATTCGAGAAACTTTAGCATCATAAGCCGCTTCAACCAAAATACGCATTCCTTTGATATTGACTTTCTCAAAAAGCTCTTTAGAACCACATACAACACCTCTGAAGTGTAAAACTGCTTTGCAGCCAACTAATGCCTTCCTTAGAGCTTCTAAACTGAATTCTTTTAAAACTACAGGTTTAGCACCAAGGGCTTCTACTTCTTTGGCAGCATCCTCTCTTCGAACAATTCCAATAACCTCCCATCCTTTTTGAATAGCCGCTTTTATAGAGTGTTGTCCTAAATATCCATTAGCCCCTGTAATAGCTAATTTTTTGTATTGCATAGTATGAGCATCCTGTAATTTGTTATTTAATGTAAAGTTCATATTTTATTTTGTTTAAATAATTTTTAATGACTGTTTTCTGATGTTTTTTCTTTGATCTAATGAAAAATATCTTTATATTTATTGTTTTTAAACATAAATTATAAAAATACCAAAGGGCTTCTACTATACAAAAAAAGTAAAACTATATTATTTGCTTTGGGGGCAATCTTTGTATGGGATTTAAAGTAATAGTTGATTCAGCAGATATTAAATTTAGTGCTAGTCATTTTTTAAAAGCCCCTCTTCAATGTACAAGACTACATGGGCATAATTATTATGTATCTGTAGAAATAAGTGATACACTCGATACAAATAATTTTGTTGTTGATTTCACTGATTTAAAAGAACAATTAATTTCAATAGTCAAACCTTTGGATCATTATGTTCTAATACCAACAAAATCAGATGAATTAAAAATAAGAGAGGAAAAAGGTTCTGTAGAAATTATTGCATCTTCCAAACGATATGTGTTCCCCCGAGAAGATGTATTCTTTTTGCCATTACCAGCAACTACAAGTGAACTATTAGCAAAATATATCCATAATAAATTAAAGAAAATATACAAGGATAAAAAAATTAAAGTAAAAATAGGAGAAAGTAGAAGTACTACAGCAATCTTTGAAGATTAAATAAAGATCTTTAAATTATTATTTTTATGTCTGTATTCTATTAAATTGAACATGTTCAGCTAAAACAATATATTTTTTATGAAGTATTAAAAATACAAATAAAAACAATTATTTATTTCATTTTTATGTTGATTGAAAAAACATATAAATTGGGAGTACTATACGGCATTGGAACAGAGACAGAGATGCTGACTCAAAAGTTCGTTGGCAATCTCATAAATAATGAAGAATTTTGTAAAGCATGTGAAACATTAGAACAAAATGTAAAATGTGATAAATGTCGTGAATATGTTAAGAGTTATTCCAGTTCAATTTATTATTATGAAAAAGTAGGAGAAAATCTCCCTGAGTTTATTGAAGAGCCAGAATTATATCTTCCAAAAAATCTTCCTCCAATAGATTTTTTAATGGTTGTTGGAATCCATCAAGATTTACTCTCAGGGCTTCCTTATTATTTAAAAGATAATAGTACAAAAGCTGTTATTGTCCCAATAGAAGATCCAAAATGGGTACCAGCAGGACTTCAAGTCCAAGTATTAGAGGAATTCGAAAAATATGGCATTCAGGCAGCTTTTCCTAAACCATTTTGCTCCTTAAGTAAGGAATCAAATGAATATAACAAAGTTGGTTTTCATTTGACTAAAAATCATAATTTTATTGATGAATTCATCGATTATTACAAAATTGGAGAACCTATTGTCTCATTTCTATTAAGTAAAGATGGGGAATCAATTGAAGACGCATGTATCATTCAGAGTGCTCCATGTGGAAGTACTTATTATATCTGCCAGCAATTAAAATCAAAATATTATAAAAATGGAAAGAGTGGAGATCTCTCTTTGAATGAAAGAATAAGTAAAGCTCATCATGCTTACCCTTGTAATGCCTCAATGGATCAAGATTCTATACTCAAGGATTCCATATTGCATGTTGGTGGATATTTAATCCGAAATGCAATTAGGCGAGAACTAAAACTCGAAGAACAAGAAGGCCAAAAACTTATATATGTTATAAAATGATTTAATCTTTTATTTTTCAAAAATTCTTAACTTTTCTGATTTTTAAATTTAAGTTAATTAGACAAACAATTGAGTTTTTGAAGTTTTGAGTAAATTATTAAAAAAATTAATAAGTGGGAAAGACTAAAAACTTCTCAGGCGAAAATATCAGAATGTATGGATTTAGCTCATATAGAAGAACAGATTGGAATCCTACTCCAAAAACGCAGATATTTAAGGAGTATTAAAATTTCTCATGGATATTAATGAGTTATTTTATATTATTATTAATAATAAAATTATTTTAGAAAAATCATTTAAAGCCTTCATAAATGACATAATTCTTTTATAGTCCATAAATGTTAAGTTCTAATGGAAGTTTAAACAATCATTACATAGGTGAAAAAATATTACTACTATAGCGTGCTCATCATCTGTTTGTGAAATTGACGAGGAAGAAGAAGATGAATCTTTTTTTGAAGAAAATTTCTGGTATTTTATAATTCCTGCAACGATTTTGCTTGGAATTTCTATGTTTTTAGAATTTGCTTTTGAAATTGTGTTAATTGCCCAGATTCTCGCTATTGCTTCAATCATCCTATCTAGCTCTGGAGTAGTGAGGGAAGCTTTAGAAGATCTGAGTGAAAAGAAAGTAACGGCCAATTTATTAATGTTAATTGCAGGTGTTGCTTCATTTTTTATACTTCATGGTCAAGAAGGTGCTACAGCTCTATTATTATATGCTATTGCAGAAAGATTAGAGGAAATTACAACAGATAAATCGAGAAACGCTATTAAAGAATTATTAGAACTTGCCCCTGATGATGCATTGTTAAAATCAGAAAGTGGTTATGTGAATGTTCCATCGAAAGAAGTCAAAATAGGAAATATCATCGGTATAAAACCAGGTATGAAAGTTCCACTTGATGGTATAATTATAAAAGGGGGGTCTTATTTTGATGAGAGTGCAATCACTGGTGAATCTGTGCCTGTCTTTAAAAAAGAAGGAGATGAAGTATTTGCTGCGAGTTTAAATTCTGATAGTTTTATTGATATTAAAGTTAATAGAGAAAGTACAAACACTATTGTAGCGCAAATTGCTGAAAGCGTAAAAATTGCTCAACAAAATAAAAGTAAACATGAGCGGTTTATCGAAAAATTTGCGAAATATTATACTCCAATTATACTTCTATCGTCTATTTTGGTGATGGTTATTCCTCTCTTTTTTGGTCTTAATTTTTATAGTTGGTTCTATCGCGGATTAGTACTATTAGTAGTTTCATGTCCATGCGCACTTACTCTATCTACACCTTTAGCAAATATAGCCTCTTTAACAAAGCAAGCACGAGAAGGTATTCTAGTGAAAGGTAATAAATTTATAGAAAAAGTTCAAGATGTTGAGGTTTTTGCATTTGATAAAACGGGAACCCTCACAGAAGGTAAATTAAAAATATTTGAAATTTATCCTTATAATGGTGTAAGTAGAACTGATATAATAAATATTGCTGCCAGTTTAGAAGCTCTTTCTGAACATCCAATTGGAAAAGCTATAGTGAACTATGCTAAGGAAATGAATTTACAATTTCAAGCAGTTGATAATTTTGAAATCGTAAAAGGAAAGGGTATTAAAGGTCATATTAATGGTGAAATGTTCTTTGTAGGGAGTCCAAGTTATATTGAAGAATTAAATTATGAACTTCCTATTGACGACATAAAAGATATTGAAACCTCTGGAACAATTCCAATTCTTCTGGGAAATCAAAAACGAATATTAGGAATAATCTCAATTAGAGATGTATTAAGGGTGACTGCTCCGATTCTGATTAATGGACTAAAAAAAAGAGGTTATGAAACAGTATTAATTTCTGGTGATAATCAAAATGTATGTAATTCAATTGGGGCATGTTTAGACATTGATCAGGCTTATGGTGAACATTTGCCAGATCAGAAACTTGAGGAAATAAAAAATTTAAAAAAAAAATATAAAGGAGTAGCTATGGTTGGTGATGGTATTAATGACGCTCCTGCATTAGCATTAGCAGATTTAGGTATTGCCATTGGTGCCTCTGCTACAGATATTACATTGGAAACTGCAGATATCATTGTTATTGGTGAAGATTTGAAAAAAATCCTTACTTATATTGATATTTCAAAAAAGACCAATAAGAAAATAAAACAGAATATATGGACTTCAATTATTATTAAAGTTTCATTTGCTATTTTGACAGTTCTCGGGCTTATGACTTTATGGCTTGCTGTTGGAATTGGAGATATGGGGGTTTCTTTATTAGTTTTACTTAATAGTTTAACGATCTTCCGTTATAAATTTAAATATAAAGAAATTGCTATAGAAGAAGTAGAAAGCAAAGCTAAAATGATAATTTGTCAGAATTGCGAGACAAAGAACATCATACCACAACACCATGGAAGAGATATGATTGAAAAAGGAGATAAGTTAATTTGTTGGAAAAATATTCTCAGCAGTGAAGAATTGGAGACCTGTGATGAGGAATTACCGCTCCATTGTCCGTATTGTGAAGAAAAATTGGAATTACAATAATTTAAAAAAACCTATAATTTTAATCGCATTACTAATTCATCACTTATTTCTTTTCCAGTATACTCAAAACCGCACTTTTCATAAAACGATCCAGCATTTCCATCTGCTTTAGAATGACTTAATAGAAATTCTTTTGCATTTGGTCTTTTTTTTATATGGTCTATAATTAAGTTCATTGCTTCTTTCCCATAACCCTTTCCTTGATATTTCTTATCAATCATAAACCTCCAAAGAAAATAGTTTGGAATATGTTTAGAATTATTCCTGTATTTTAATGATGTATCGCTTATCATAACAAAACCGATTGGTTTACTGTCTGCATAAATCGCTCGAAACCACGCATCTTTATTGAAATAAGCCTCTGCTATGGATACTGCATTTGAAGCAACTAAGCTTTTCTGTTCTGGTTTGACATCTAATTGTAATATTGCTCTTAGATTAAGTCTATTAACTTTTTTTAAAGTGATTTGAAGTATTTTAACCACCGATCAGTTCTTTGAATTCATTTAAATCTCTTATATTATCTAGTTTTTTATCTTCTAAAGCCTTCTTAATATAGGCATCATCAAGTTTTATTACTTCTTTCAATAATTTCAGAGCTTCTATTTGGTTATTTCTAAGTGCTTCTAGACAAGCAAGGTTATATAACACATCTAAATTAGCTGGATCTTTCTTAAATGCTTGATCTAGATATAATTCCGCTTTGTCAAGATCACCTGAGATCAAAAATAAATTTCCAAGGTTGTTCTGAACATTAACAACGTTATCGGAATAGCTTTCTGGATCTTTGCTCGCAAAGAGTTCAAAAGTTTTTAATGCTTCTATGTAGTATTGTTCTGCTTGCTCAAACTTCTGTAATTTGGTATTTACTGATCCCAAGGAGTTTTGGATAAGTGCTATATTATACATATATACTTCTGGATTTTGTGCTGCTAATTGTTGGGAAATTTGTAAAGCCTCAATGAACATTGGTTCTGCTTCTTCAAATTTGTTTAAACTAGCATTTAAATCTCCTAGATCTAAAAGAGTCAGAACTAACTCAGGCAAAACCTGATCAGGGAGGTGTTCTGCGAGTTTTCTTTTAATTTTTAATGCCGCAAGATGCACTTCTTTTGCATCTTCAAACTTCTGTAATTCAGTATAAATGATTCCAAGATTACTCAAAGTCTTTGCAATATCAATTAAATACATATCATAATAGATCTTCGCCAATTTCCTGTAATTATCTATAGAGTCAATAGTTCCATCCTTTATATCCTCTAATAAGTCTAAATCAATTCCAACATTTCCAAAATCGCTTACAATCGGGGGTTCATCAGGGGTATATATTCCATAATATTTTTTCATTATATCATTATAAGACTTTAAATCATCGATGAATGACTTCTCTATGCTTTTATACTCTTTTGAATGAAAATCAGGTGAGTGAACATCGTAATACTGTTGTTCTAACTCTTTATATGAACTTAAAGCATCATTATATATCTTTTCTGCCTCTTCAAACCGCTTTAAATCAATATATAAAGTTCCTAAGTTTTTTTGAGTTGCTGCGACATAGGGTAGATATATTTTGTAATATTTTTGAGCTAAATTTCTATAAATATCTAAAGCATCAAGAAAGATTTTCTCGGCATCCTCAGAACTTCCTAAAACAGAAAAGATATTTCCAACTACTATTAGTATTGGGGCTTTATATTTGTCTTCAAGTACAAATAATTCTTCTGCAATATTAATTAATCTTTTATGTCGATAGTCGAATACCTCAATACTATTAGCAATTATTAAGAATTGATCTACTAAATCTTCGGATGGATTTACTTTTGCCTTATAAAGTAAAATTTCAATCTGATCTTGGACATTATCCTTGAGTCTTCTTAATTTTTTTTCATAATATTGTATTATATTCTCATAATCTTTGCTATCTGTAAGAGGTTCTATAATAAATTGAATTTCCTGAAAAGAAAACTCATATATATCTTTTTTGCCTTTCGCTTTCTTAATTATGCCGGAATTAATTAAAAAAAGGAGAGATTTCTCTATATATGAAAATCCACAACAAGTTTTTATAGATCCCCCATCAATATTAGTATCTATTTCCATATTAATTAATGATAAAGTTTTAAGCAATTCAAAAGCATTTGGATTTCGCGAGAAAATATCCTCAACGATTTGATTATAAAGTTGGAATATTTGTACCTTATTTATGTCTGGGTTAATAAATTCTAACTTATCGAAATTAATCTTAGTGTAATTCTTTTTAATTAGTTTTTCTAAACCTTTATGACCTTCAGGAAGCTTTTTAATAAAATCCAGTACTTTATTTGGGTATCTTACTGTCAATCACTTCTTAATCTGGTATTTAATATTGTTAAATTTCATACATTCATATTTAAATTTACTTAATGTTGATTTTTTTGATAGGTAAATTTATAAAAGTGTATTGTTTGATATCTCCCAAAGCTTTCATTATGAGGTAAAGAATTAAATAAGAAATAAGATAATCATAAATCACTAAATTTATTATTTAATTCTTGTAAATCCCTTTCTTGAAAGGTCTAAAAAAAGAGTTGAATTTTATGTCTGAAGTACGAAAATATATTTGGATATTGCCTTTTATTGGAAGTATAATTACAGCGATTAGTCTTTTTACACCGACATTTCTATATCCTGGAATGCCTGTTCCAGGAAACGTGATAATTCGTTTTATGAATGGTTTTTATCTAATTATTGGAGGGGGGTTTCCTGTACCATATTTTGTAGGAATACCCAGTTTAATGATTGTTGGGATTGGTAGCACAATATTACTGGTTGTTTGCACAATCATTTTGTTTATCTCACCTTTAACTCACAGAAATAAGGAAACACCTGGTTCTTGGATAACTCTTGGTATTCTGCTTATTGGAGGGACAATCTTTTATTTAGCTGGAACACAATTTGGTTATTTCATATATCATCTTATTAATTATGGTACACCGGCTAGCTTTTTTGAGGGAGGTATTCCGAGTTTCGCCGTCATTGGTCCATTTATTGGAGGAGGATTGTCAATCTTAGGATTTATTATAGGTAAAACAACAAGGAGCGAAGATAAGGTTGAAATTAAACCAATTAGTAAAGAAGAGCCTCCTGTAGTGGAAAAGAAACCTGAGATCACTGAAAAAGTCCCTCCTCCCGTTTCAAAGCCGGTCGAGGAGCCTCAAATGGTTAATTTCTGTCCTGTGTGCGGTGAAAAAATACCTGATGCTGAAGCAAAATTCTGTCCTGGATGTGGGTATAATCTTAAATCAGAATAATTAACTTTTTTTTAAGTTTTTTTTATTTTTATTGTGAATTATTTCAGTATTTTTCCTGTTTCTAAAAACCATAAATACAGATCTAATTCTGCCATGTTTAGATTTAATTCATTTCCAATACTTCTCAAGGTATTTTCGATTTCTAGATATTTCGATTTTGTCATCGTTTTTGGTTTCTCTACTAATTCATGTTTAACCAGTAGATCCACAATATGAAAATCTACAATTGCATACTCAGTATATCCAATATTACGAAGGAAGTGACTTGCTTCTTTATAGCCAATCCCTTTCACATTTTTTACTATCCACTCTCGTAAACTGTTTTCATTATTTCCAGATTTTATGATTTTCCCTAATTGAGAAAGGTTTTCTCGTGCTTTGATAATAAAACTGGATCTAATATTAGGAAATCGATAGCCTAACTCTTTGAATTTATTTGCCAATTCAATCTCAGAAAAAGTGAGAAAGTCCTCTCCAATGTGTTCATGCACCTCAATACATTTCATAGCACTACAATTAGCCGTCATGATGCAAAAACATAGTTCTTTAAAAATATCCTCTTTTGATTGGTCTTTAATAATACTAAATTCCGCTAAACGAGATTCAATACGAGGTTTTACGTTGCTGTTTTTGAGAAGTTGTATTTCATTGAGGAGTTTTTGCATTTTTCCAAAAAGGTATTATAACTGTAAAGTAATCATTAAAATTTTTAGGAATTTTAAATAATTATTATTAAAAAAAATAAGTTTAAAAGACAATTTACATAAATTAAGCGGGAATTGCCAAGTTCGGTCAAAAGCTAAGATTTGATGGAAAGTTGACTATAGGCGGTGGACTCAGAATCCATTCTTATAGAAGTTCGGGAGTTCAAATCTCCCTTCCCGCATTAAACAATTTTAAAAGTCAAAATAATAATATATTAGAAAAATTATATAGTATTATAAATTGAAAACTGATTAACCTATATTATGCCAGATGATAAACCACCTGAAAAAGAAAAAGAAAAGATAATCGTTTTTCAATATAATGATGAACTAAATGAATTTCAAGAATTAGAAATATCAGATGATATTCAAATACCTGAGCTTTTAGATCCGGATTTTGTCCTACTTTTCGTTGATCCTTCTCGATATCGGGTGTGGATCTGGCATGGGAGTAATACTACGACAAGGATGAAATTTATTGCTGCTAAATTAGCACCAAGCATTAGAGATAGGCATGGGATTGGGTTTAAAATAGGTGCTGTCGATGAAGGTAATGAAACTTTAGGTTTCAAAGTAGCAGCAGGTATAGAAAAAGAGCCTGAATATGTAGAGGCACAAACAGGACCTGCATATGAGGGAACTGAACAAGATTTAGCTTTACTTGAAAGTCTCTCAACAGAAAAAATTTTATTACTTTTAGAGAAAACGGGTATTCCTGAAGGTTACGAAAGAAAAATCATTATTGTAAATACTAAGGTTTATGGATATAAAGAATATGATAGAAATTATTTAGGTTCAGTAATTAAAGAAAAGAAAATCTTTCCATTAAAAGAAGAAATTGAAGATGGACCTTATTTAGCAGAAGATTATATAGCAAGGTTGCTTTTTTCGTTCAATAACGTTGTGTTGATTGAACTTTTACAAAAAACAGATAAAAAGCAAAAGAAAGAAACGGAATAATAATTTAAATTTAAAATTAATACTTAATAAAAGAAATTAAGATGTCTCATACTCCCCGCCGCAACCCACCGCCGCGGTACAAGGCTTCATTAAGAAAAAGACGTAAGAAAAGAAGAATATATGGGATTTTATTTGCCTCTATTCTTTTTGGAAGCATAATCCTTGGAATCGTATTAGTAGTTATATAGATGTCTTTTAGATTGCCTTAATCCATTAATTTTATAATCTTAATTCCCTTAATCTAATTATTTAGAACAATAAGAGATATAAATTGAAGCTTAAAAAGATTGATTATGTTTTTATTGTTTTGCTTATAATTTTGACAATTATAGCAATAGATCTCTTATTAAACGAATCTCATAGAGAGTTTATAGAAAATATCTCGTTATATCCTCAATTTCAGGATTTAGGTTCGGGATTACTAATTACTTTTTGGGTGTGTATGATTGGAAATTTACTCCCTGTCCCTACTCCTTATACTTTTGTAGTATGTTTTAGTGCTGAACCATTTCGACAAATGAATTTTTTTATCCCACTTTTAGTAGGATTTATAGCATCTTTAGGATGCTTGGTGGGAGAGATGGGGGGATATTTTGTTGGAAGAGGTGCTGCTGAAGTAATTTCAGTTGAACGAAAAGCCAATCTTAACAAATATCAGCAATATTTAGTAGATCATCCTAAACTAGCCCCATTCCTAATATTTTTATTCGGTTTAACTCCATTAAATGATGATATGATTACAATACCATTAGGTTTGATAAAATACGATATGAAAAAGACAATATTTTGGGTATGGCTTGGTAAACTCGGATTAATGCTCATTTTTGCTTATAACTTGGTAAATATTTGCATTTTTTTGGGAGCAGAAAATTGGATTTTAAGTATAGTTACTTTGTATTTCACTGTAATTACTGTTTACATTATGATAAAAGTCAATATTGTGGATTTACTTAATAAATTAAGGAAAAGGAAAGTAAATAGTGAAGAAAAACTTGAATAAATGAATTTTATTTAATGGTAACATCTGTACCAGGTAAATATACTTTACCTGCCCTTAAACAGTCTGCTTTCATATAATAATCAAGAGTTCGTTCTTCTACTTCTTTAATATAAGTTTGAAGTTTAGATTCGACATCAGCAGATATATCTAGGGCTAAGAATATTTTTCAATTATATAATTTTGTAAGGACCAGGCATATTTTTCGAGATTTAGAATTAGCATTTTTTGCTGTATTTCTCTCAAATATGGAACGTCTAATTTCTTAAACATAGAATTTAATTTATCAATAGTTTCAAAAATATCTACAATAACTTTCCAATCATGAGCCCATTCATAATCTTGATATTCTATTTGTCCCAACTTCTTCATCATCTCGTTTTTGAGAAATTACCATTCTCTAAGGATACTCATACCAACTTAACTTTATAAATCTTTAGATAATAAAGAATTTCTAAAATAATAAAAAAAAATATTAAAAATTTTAGCTACAATTATTTTGCAGCAATTACCACTGTCTCAGAGAAATTCTGCATAATCCTTATCCTTCGTTTAGGTTCTCCAGAGTTTTTGATAATACCAATGAGAAAATCAAGTATCAGAAAAGGAGAACTCTTAAAAATATTGTTTATTGCGTAGTTTCTTGTTGTTGCTACATCAAAAGTCTTCTCATCTACAGTTCTAATTTTCATTGCCATTTTCCCTACTGTTTGACCATTTTTACCTGCTTCTAACCCCCAGTGATAGAAAAATCCAATCATCCAACTCCAAGGAAAGTTAATGGTCCACCATCCTCCCAAGGGATCGAAAATATTAAACGGTATCCAAGATACAAAGATTATAAATGAAAGTGAGGAACTTATTATACTGATAATGATACTATCAATAATGAGTGCGATTAATCTGCTCCAAAATCCCGCGTATTCTACACTACTCGGATCAGTTTTAATTGTTTCCTCTTCTACACCTAAATCAGTTCCACATAAAGGACAAAAAGTTGCATTTGGTTCTAATTCATTTCCACATTTCGGACAGAATTTTATAGGCAATCCGTTTTTACACCATTATTTTCTTAATTATTGATATTAGTTTTAAATTTATTTATACCTTTAAAAAATTAATAACTTCTGGAGACCAATTTTAATAGAAAAAGAATTTATAAGTACATCTGAAAATTTCTTTCTATAATGCCCTTTGTCTCATTGAACTCAGAAACATTAATTAACTTATTAAGATCTTGGATTTCAGTTAATTCACTTTGATATTTCTTTTTAAATTCTTTCGCAAATTTATCCATTAGTTTTTTTAATATAATATTTTTGCGATTTGTAATTAATACTACTGCAAATCCAAGATTATCATAATTAACGATAATGTCTGAGTTATCAGTTTGGATTACATCTATTTGATCTTTTGGATCAACAAATTCAGAGAGGATATGATTGATCCCTATGAGGATATTTCCCCATATAGTTGAATCAACTTGGTTATTTTCAGCCCCAAATTGATAGGAATATAATAAAATCCCGGATTTATGGTATATATTAAGGTAATGAATTTTATTTGTTAGTTCTGAAAACATTTCTGGTTTTCTCACTATCATATAACATACTGATAAGATATTAGTCCACAAAGAAAGGATATGTAATTCTCTGAAAATCGTTATTTGAAGGGATATATATAAAAGGTACATTAATATGGGGATAACAAAGATGAACGTATTAACAATTAATCCTTTCACCGGATCTTTATTCCTTGCTCTCTTATAAATCTGATAAGAAAGTAAAAAATAGTATACTACTGAAGATAATTGAAATAATGTTATAATAAATTTAGTTATAGTATCAAAAGAATAGTTTATGATTGATATGTCCTCAACAAAGAATGGAGGAGAATTAAGAGAATTGATGGTTATCTGAACCGAATTTGGTGAAAAAAAAGAGCCAATTAATAATCCACCAAGTGTTGTAAAAATTAAAAAGGGGATATATGGCACTCTCTTGAATTGCTTTAAAAAAGTGTATATTAGAGACGTAATAAATAAGGATATAAAGCCAGATATCAAGCAAATTTTCCATAATAAGATATTGATACTTTCAGAAATTACAATAAATACAGAGAGCATATAAAAAGAAGAATAGATAATCATAGCATTGAAAATCGCTAAGAAATTTAATATTGCTGAGAATTTAATACCATATTTATCATGATGTTTTAGGATAATTCCCAGAGTAAATATACTTCCGCATAACGTTATTGTAAAGCCAATTATTATTATTAACAAGGAGACAATGGACATGCTGTTTATTCACAATAAGGTCTATTTACATTTATCGATGATCTGATTTCTATAAATAATATTCATACCAAGTATATTATTGAATATAGAAGATACAGTCATAAATATAATTTTATTTATTATTGATAAAGTATAACATCTTTTTAAAAAATTTAATAATACTAGATTCGTTTTTTCAAAAACTTATATTTCTGATCTTTTTATCTGTTTATTATAAAGGGCTCAAAGAACTCTAAAATTATATCTTTTGCGTTTCTAAATTCCGAAGCATCAATAAGACCTGTCAGATTCTTCAACTTTTCTTTATTTATGCTTGTGAATTTTTTCATGAACTTACTTACAGCGTTATTAATAAAGGAATTTTTATGATTAGTAGTCAATAGTAAAGCATAACCATGATTATTATCGTATTCAAATATAATATCTCTGTTCTGCATTTTAATGAGCCCAAGTTGATCTTTTTTATTAATAAAATTTGAAAGGATATGATTAATCCCTATTAGTATGGAACCTTTTAGGAGCGATTCATCAGTTTCTTTTCCACTCTCGAAATTATATGAATAAAGAAGAATTCCACTTCTATGGAAAATAATAAAGTCATAAATTTTACTAGTCAGTTCAATAAATACAAAAGGTTTTTTAAATAAATAATAGGAGGCAAAATTAGCACCGATAAGATAAAAAACAGCATAAATATACCGGATTATAAAGCTTTGCGATGCTATATAGATAGAGTATAAGATAATAATAAGGCAAAATTCAGCAGTAAGAGTACCGATCATTTTCCTTGATTGATCATCACGTATACGGGAATAAAATTTCAGAAGATTATAGCACATTCCTCCAATTATAATTATATTATAAGCTAGAATAAAATATAGAAGTACTAAATTCTGAAAATTAAAACTATAGAATCCGTTATTTAAACTAACTATGAATGAATCAGGAATAAAGGATAACCCTAAAATTATACCGATAAATAGTGAATAAAAAAGCATAGATAAAACTCCTTTTTTTTCAAAGTTAATTACAAATCTCTGAATAAAACTCAACATACTCATAGAAAAAACCCAAAAAAGTATCGAAAGATACCACAGAATTAACGCAATCTCTGCAGTAAAATAATTAACGGTAGATAATAAGAGCATTATGAAAAAGACTATCCCTTGAAATACATAAATTGAGCCATTTAAAAATATATATAATCTGCTACCGAAATTTTGACGATTGAGATAAAGAGAATATAATCCAATCAAAGAAATGATTATAGAGATTCCTATCAGAAGTATGTCAATTATCATAATGCCTTATTGAAGTCCTTTTACTAAGACAAAAAACATATAGTTCAATATTATTTAAATTTGATATATTTTAGAATCTTATTTCTCAATTTTTAATTTCTTCATTCATATTACGTTATGTCTGAATTTAATTGCTACTATTAAATTACAAATAATTAAAATGATATATTCTAATAATTTAATTTTAAAAAAAGGAGTTTACTTTTCAATTCTATATGCGAGATTTTATTGATTATCTGGAAAAACAAAATGTTATTAGAAATTTAAAACAGTATTATAAATTTGGTTTAAATACACACTATGACATTGAAATCTTGAATAGAATAACCGAAAGTCTTGCACCGTATAATAATGTCAATCAATCTATAATTGATAATAGTTCCTCTGACTTAAATAATATTGATTTAGATATATTTAGTACCATATATGAAAAGACGCGTAGTCATAAAGAGAAAAAAAAATTGGGGGAATTTTATACTCCTCTTTCAGTAGTCAAATATATCCTTGATGGAGTTAATTATAATTCTCTTAATCATATTGAAACCGATAAAATAATTGATATCAGTTGTGGTTCTGGAAGTTTCATAATACAAGCAATTAAAATTTTCATTAAAAGATGTCTAAGTAAATATAATAAAGAAAAGATTTCTGATTTAATAATTGGTGAAGCAAAAAATATCATTTCAACAATCAAAATGAATATTTTTGGTGTCGACATTAATCCAATTGCATGTATATTATGTCAAATTAATATTCATTTCACACTGTTCGAGTTATTAAATCTAATATTATCATATGAGGAAAATTATCATTTACCATTATTCAATATAAAAAATATTAACGCTTTAGATATTGAGAGTGAAGAAAAGTATGATTTTGTGGTAGGAAATCCACCCTATTTGTTCATTAGAGACATTCCTCCAGATCAAAGATCTAAAATTGAAGTGTCTAATTTTAAAACCAATGATGGTCAATATGATTACTATCAAATATTTATAGAACTTGGAATCAGGATTTTAAAACGGGGGGGAAAATTAGGTTATATCGTTCCAGATTCGCTTTTAGCTCTTTCAAATCGCTCAATTCTTAGAAAATATATTTATGATACAACAAAAATAAAAGAAATTTATCATACAGGCCCAAAATTTAGCGAACTTATTGTTTCAAATATTATCTTGATTTTAGAAAAGGAAGTTAACGCATCAGAAAGAAAAAAGAACTTAATTAATTTTAAATTGTCAAATCAAGTTGAAGAAATCCTTCCTCAAGATCTCTTAGAAAAATGGAATTACAAATTTTTAATTCACTTAAATGAGACTGATATCTTAATTCTGGAGCAATTAAACACAGATTTTCCTAAATTAAGAGATTTATCGGATAAATATAATGTTGAATTTGTGTTAGGTAGAGGGGTTGAGCTATCTAAAACAGGAAGGATAATATTTTGTGAAAAATGTAAGAGATATTTGCCAATACCTCAAAAAAAATTAAAATGTGACAAATGTAACTCTAGCTTAGATGAAAAAAATAGTGAAAATATAATCCATGATGCAATTCCATCTAATGCTATAAGAGAAAATTTTCAATTATTCCTATATTCAATAAAGCGTTATCAGATAACTCAATATAAATATATTGATACTTCAAAAGTTGGAATAAATTATAAAGATTTTAATCTATATGAAGATCGGATAATAATCAGACAAATAAGTCAGAATAGTAAAATTTGTGCGACATACGACAAGAATTTATCATTTACTTCTCAATCATTTTATAATTTAAGCATCAAGAAATCCCAAATACCGGAATTCAATAATCATTACTTGTTAGGATTGTTTAATTCAACGCTTTTTTCTTATTTCTTTATTAAATCCTTTGGAAACTATAAAAAATTATTCCCAAGAATTTTAATTGAAAAAATAAAAGATTTCCCCATTAAAATTCCTAATTCTAATAAAGAAATAGCTATTGCTAAAAAAATAATCGAGAAAGTCAAACTCATTCTGGATAACTTTGATGAATTGAAAATAATCCAAGAAGCCATTGATTCTTTAGTTTTTGATTTATATCAGATATCGGAAAATGATCAGAAATTTATCGCGAACTATATGAAAACTCTAAATGTATGAATTTCAGTTAATCTATTATTTGTTTTTCTTTGAATTGTAAGTTTTTAATATCCTATCCCATTTATCTGCAAGTTCCTCAAGATTCGTCCTTCTAAAGAGTTTAACTGCTCGATCCAAGATATTGGCAATATTTTCCTCCATTCTTAAAATGTCTGGATCAGTAGATGAAGTCTCTATCATAACTGAAAAAAGATGATAAATGAATTTAAAATAGAATGGTATGTAGAACTTGACTTAGATATGACTTTAATATTATCCGAATACTTATATTTATATTATCTAGGAATATCTAGGAATATATAAAAAAAGTTGAATACCAATGAAACGGCTTCCAAGTACTGATCTACTGGATGAAATTTTACAAAACTTTTTCAAGGAAGTAGAAGGCCTTTTAGGAGTAGCCATATGTGATAGAAACGGATTCATAATCGCCTCAGAGTCCAAGGAAGAAAACGAGGAAGAATCAGATGCAGTAATTGGGGCTCTCTCTGCGATGCTTGATACCTATATAGATAGAATTAAAGCGGAATTTGGAAAAACAGATAGTTTCTTTAATATTACAGAGACGGGAGATAGAAAATTTGTATTTAGCTCGATGGGGCCAAATTCTATACTTTCTACAGTCGCAGATCAATCCACTACAGATATTGAATTAAAAGTATATTCTGAACACATATCTTCTAAAGTAGAGTTAATCTTAACTGGTAATCAATTTGTTTCACCAAAAATTCCAGAAATAATAAAAGCATTATCAAAATCTCGAGGAGGCAAACTTCCTGATTTAGCAGGAGAATACTCGAACAAAATTATATTCTGTGGAGACTTTTCTGTTGGCAAGACGTCTTTAATAAGAAGATTTGTAGAAAATCGATTCGAAAAAGATTATATTAGCACAATTGGAGTTCAATTAAGCAAAAAAACAATGCTTTTAAGTGAGAAGACCAAATTGAATTTTATTATTTGGGATATTGGAGGTCAACGCCAATTTGATTTGAATAGAGCAAGATTTTATAACGGAGCAAATGCTGCATTCATAGTTGTAGATAGAACTCGCCCAGATAATCTAAAGAGTATTAAAAAATGGTATAGTGATCTTAAAAAAGCAATATCAAGAATTATCCCAATAGTTATTGTTGGAAATAAATCAGATTTAGTGGATGAAATTGTAATTAGTGAAAAACAGATAAAGGAGGTTGCTAAGCAATTTGATTTTCATTACATTCTAACATCTGCATTAACTGGTGAGAATGTTAATGATGCATTCTTATATATTGCATATAGAGTAGTAGAAAACCTTTAATTCATTTTTTACAAACTTTTTTATGACTTCTCATTTTTTTTTATAATTGATAATCAATCTGAATTAAATATATGAATTTAAAAAAGTAGAAGGAGGTTAAAAAAAGATAGTAATAAAAGTTCATTGGCATGATGTAGTGGCTACTTGAATCTTCTTTCTTTTTCAAAAATGAAGCAAGATATGCTGCTGGATATCTCATGGGCTTTTCAATTAAAGAACTAACATACAAGGGGAAGTATCTTGTATATCTTAGTGAACAAGAGTTAACTGGTCCTTGGTTTAGCTTTACTCTAGAAGGAAAAAAAATTGGTACAATTCCAGTGATTCTAAAGAATATTGAGCCAGCACCGATATACAATATGGTAAATACACGTACGGGGACTAGTATAAGTAGGATTACTTTAGATTTGAATATTACAGAGTATCTTAAAAAACTATCTGAAGAACAAAATCTGAAACCGATACCAACAGAAAAAAATCAATTTGTTCGTGTGTACAAAGACATTTTCAATCAACCTCACCTACCTTATATTAGTACATTTTTCACGATTAAGAATATTTCAGACTTTGCCCTGAAAGATTTTTCAATATATTTTGTTTTTGATTTTGATATTAATGGGCTTGCGGGTTTTGATGATGATTTATCTGGTTATGATGAAGAAAATGACGTGATTTACCAATATGATAATACGGGTTTATATGGTGGATTTTCTCCTATATCAAAATCAACAAACTACGAATCATGTTTAACAAAAGATTTCAAAATCGATAAAAAGACTATGAACCTTTCTAATACTGTATATAAAGGACAAGGAGAAATATTATCTGCTATGCAAATTCAATTTATGACTTTAGAACCCGATCACTCTTTTCAAACAGCTTTTGTTATTTCTGGTGGTTTTAGTAAAAAAGAACTGATTGAAAATATCAAAGAAGGAAAAAATAATGCTATGAAACATTTACATCAAGTAAATAGATCAGTGAAATCTGAACAAAGGAATCTTCAGGAAGTAGGTTTTATAAAGATTAATCTCCAGCAACGCAAAGATTGTGAATAATAAAATCCAAAATAATGATTCAAATAAAAAAAACCTTATAAGGAAAGTTATTTGAAGAATGCTCTGCTCGAGGAAGGATTTAAGCAATTCATCTATTTATTGTTCAAATTCAAATTTTTGATGGTTAAGAGTAATTTTATTTCCTTCTTCACTATAATTTTTTATGGAATATAATAAAAGATCAATTTCTTGTTTTGTAACAACAGGAAATTTATAATAAATTGAATCATATTTAATCTCTTTAGCTTTTTTTCTATATTGCTTAACAAAATCAATATGTTGATTTAGTCTATTATTATTGATATCAAGATTTAGTTTCTTAAGGGTTTTTATGTTTTTTTTAAAGACTTCTTTAAATTCAGATTTTACTTCATACCCGATTGAATTTCTAGCGGATATCATTGCTGCTAATGAAGTTGTTCCAGTACCCCAGAATGGATCTAAAATAAAGTCTTCATATAATGAAAACATATTAATCAAACGGTATGGTAATTCTAAAGGATAGGATGCTGATCGTTCTCTTAATTTAATTTGATTATTATTATTAATTGTTAGATTCTGAGAAGTTCCTTTTATATCTTCCCAGATATCTGAAAACCATTTATTTCTCTCTTCCCAGAAGAAAGCGCTATGATATCTATTTTTTAATTTAGGTGGTATATCTCTCCTAAATTCTCCTTTCCTAAAAATCAAAATATATTCATGCTCAAGGGTAACATATGCATTAGGAGGAAGCATACCACTACCCATAAATTTATTTGGACTATTTGTTGGTTTTCTCCATAGGATACTAGGTAATTCCACGTAATTTTTAGTTAGAAATGAATTAGCAATTTTGATATGATTAGGAAATAATTGAAAATTTTTTCCAATTTTCCTTGTCGCATCTCCAATATTTATACATGCAATTCCTCCCGTTTTTAACACTCGTGTTAC
>JAEOTW010000242.1 GCA_016839655.1 Promethearchaeota archaeon
AAGAGGAGTAATTACTTCCTGCCAAATTTTCATAATTTGAACAACCAGTTTTGTAAGGATTAAAAATAGTGCTATTGTATCAGCTTTAAATATCTTAAATTTCTCCTTTATATAGTCAACTCTTTCGAAGATTGATCCTAGAATATAAACAAATAATAATAAATCAATGAAAAATGAAAAAATATCATATGGACCACTGTCAATAAAAAGAAATTCTGCTATGAGGTCCACAACAAGATAAACAACATAAAAGTAAGTTAATAAATTAAATAATGAAATATAAGCTGCCAATTTCTTAGTAAATATTAATCTAATTAGAGTAATTCCTAATATTGTTATTATAATTAGAAAAAGGTAAAAGAAACTTCTGGCTATATTTGTACTTCCTAAGAGGGGGGCATTATTAAAAAACCTCATTGTTAAAGAAATAAACCACCATGTAAGAAAGAAAAATAAGGCAAATTCGAGAATTCGTGTGAATATTCTAGAACGTTTCTTCTTATATAAATAATCATCAACTTTTATAGATGTGTCCATACATAGTTTATATGCAAAAAACGCAATTAAAATGGAATCAGCAAAAGCAAAAAAAATAAATACATAAATTACATTCCACCTGAAAATCCAGAAAACAGGTATTACTAAAATTATAGCTATAATTATTATCAGCGTACCCATTTCATTAATCTGTCTGAAAAATGAGATTATTAATAATACAAAAGTAAACGCCGCTAACGCTCCAATAACAAATAAAAAATATCTCCCAAATTCAACATTTCCAAAAATATCAAATATAAATGTGAAGAGAAACCAAGATATGACGAATACTACAACAATAATCAATAACAGAGTCTTTTTTGACAGATTCTTTAAACCAGATATAAATCTCATTTTTATTTTACTCATGATGTTTTGATATAAAATTTGTTAATATACAATGTGTTAATTAATTTTTTTATACAACTAGAAATAAATTCACCTTTGTGTATAAAATCAATATGAAGCATTTGTTTGCTATTTTTAATTTATTAAAAGAATGTTTTTATCTTTCAAATAATTCTTAAGCACATAATAATATTTAAGTGAATAGGTAAATGTCTGAAGAACAAAAAGTTAGAAATCGTTGGATCGTAGTTATTGGAGCTATCTTGATTCAGCTCGCACTAGGAACAATTTATTCATGGGGAACCCTTACAGTTTTTGTTAGTCCATATTTAAATGAAATTAAGGAAGTAACTGTCTACATATTTGGCGTAGGATTATTATCATTTGCGATAACAATGATTTTTGCTGGAAAATTACAACAAAAATATGGACCACGCAATATAGCCATCCTTGGAGGAATTTTAATGGGAGGAGGTGTAATTCTTTCTGCACTGATGACTACATTTATTGGTCTATTGATTACATATGGTATTATTTTTGGTGCAGGAATCGGATTTGGATATGTGTGTCCTATTGCATCAGCAGGTAAATGGTTTCCAGATAAAAAAGGTTTGATAAATGGAATTGCTGTAGCAGGATTTGGAGCAGGGTCATTCATATTTAATTATGTAATAAAAGCATTAGCTAACCCTGCAGGTTTAGAAACAGATCACCCTAATTTTGTAGCAAGTATAACCCCTAATATCCCTATTATGTTTATTATACTAGGAGCAATATATTTAATTCTTATAATTGGAGGTGCAATGGCATTAAGAAATCCTCCTGAAGGATGGAAACCAGTAGGTTGGAATCCTCCTCCTCCTTCAGAGGAAAGTGGAATTTCCGGCTTAGAATTTGAGAGAAAGCAAACTATAAAACAATCACAATTTTGGATGCTTTGGGCGGCATTTATTCTAAGTGCGATATCTGGATTAATGGTAATTGGGGCCTACTCCTCTTTTGCAAAAACAGTTGATGCAGGTGAAAATTTCATTTACGTTATTGGAACAGCGGATTTTGTCTTAATTGGAAGTCTAGCAGCTCTATTTAATGGGTTAGGAAGAATATTTTGGGGACAGCTTGCTGATTTAATTACATATAAGAAATCTATGCTTATTATGTTCATTATTCAAGCAGTATTAATGTTTTTATATTTTACTACGAATATTAATGCGATATATTTCTTGATAATGACATGTGTTATATATTTCTGTTTCGGAGGTAATTTTAGTTTATTTCCAACTGCTACTGCTGATTTATTTGGTTCGAAAAACTTAGGACCTAATTATGGTATTGTTTTTACAGCCTATGGAATTGCTGGATTCGTAGGCGCTACGATGGTAAATACGTTTGTGCTTCTATTTGGAGGGTATTTAACATTATTTATAGTAATGGGTGTTATGTCCATTGGAGCTGCTGTATTAGCTTTCTTGATAAAACCTCCTACTCGTAAATGAAAAAATAATTTTTTCTTTTTCTTTTTTTATACTGAGTTAAATGTGAAATATTTAAAATCAATAAATATTAGGTACAAATATGAAACAAAATATTCGAATCGGTGTTGTATGTATAGCTAGGAAAACTTTTGATTATATAGCCGCTTCTGAGATATACAAAAAATTACAAATTCAAATTAAATCAATTGAAAATGTTGAGTGGGAAATTTTAGATGACTTAATTATAGAAATAGAAGAAGCTCAAAAATCTGCTAGTTATCTGGCGTCAAAAGAAATTGATGGGTTAGTTTGTATCAGTGGGACGTTTGCTTTAGGGCATTTAATATTAGAATTGAATAAAACAATCCAAAAACCTATTTTATTATGGGGTCTGAATGAATTACCTTATGATGGAGGAAAGATACGCCTTAATTCTGTGTGTGGTATTAACCTGAATGCTTCAAATCTCTACAAAGCTGGAGTAAAAAATTATTATATTATAATTGGAGATCATATTGATGAAGATTGGTTAGATGCAATAAGAATTATAAAAGCATTTAAAACTACACATCTTGGTATCTTGGGTTCAAGAGCAAAAGGTTTCTTTAATTTAGATATTGATGAGTTGGATTTATATAAGCAAGTTGGGCTTCTTATAGATCATTACGAATTAAATGAAATTTTTAATATTAATGTTGAAAAGGAATTAATAGCTGATCGTAGATCTCAAATAAAAACCATTTTTGATGTTTCAGATATAAATGAAGATCAGCTTGACAAAGTAGCAGAACTTACAGTTAAATTTAACAATTTCATGAATCAAAATAATTTAGATGCAATCGCCATTCGATGTTGGCCAGAATTTGCAGCAACTTATGGAATATCCCCTTGCGCTGCTATGTCTATCTTACAATCAGAAAATAGAATATTGAGATGTGAAGGAGATATATTAGGATCTCTCTCAATGTTAGCACATAAAGCTATTGGAGCAAAGACACCTTTCATGGCCGATTTCTCTCAAGTAAATTTTGAGGAGGATTTTGGCCTATTTTGGCACTGCGGAGTAGCTGCGTGTAATTTATGGGATGGTGAGTGTATTAGATCCTTAGATTCCTATTTTGCAGGAGGAAAGGGTGTTACTGCCGATTTTGTTATGAAGTCTGGAGAAATTTCGATGTTAAGAATTGATTATACACCTGGAGAATATCGTATATTTCTACAAAAAGCAAATGGCATTCCAATGAATAAAGATTTAAAAGGTACATATGTAAAAGTGAAATTTGAACAGAATGTGATAGATGTTTTAAAGAAAGTCATTTATAATGGGATTGCTCACCATATATCCGTAGTTTATGGTGATTTCACAAAGCCATTAAAAATTTTTGCCAAAATAAAAGAATGGAAAGTCATCAAATAATAAACGCATTAATATGTTAAAAATAGAAGAAATTTCAAATGGTTTTAAGCTCTATTACAAAGCTTTCTATTTATAGAACATACCAGTGAAAATCCTTTTCTTTTCCTGGGACAAGGGAAAGCACGTTTTAGAATGCTTCATGGATCGCAGGGCTTTAAAATACGGGAAAAAATCTTGTTTAAGATACCTCTTCAAGAATATACAGTTATTTCACAAAACACTCATAATATAAAATTAACTTTTAGAGGGAAAGATCAAAAATTACAAGTTAGTTTTAATGTTGATGAAGATTATCTTAAATTGAGCTTAAAATGCTCAAATTCAGACCTAAATCGTTGTTGGATAAATATCGCCGCAAATAGCGAAGAAGCTATATATGGTTGTGGAGAACAATTTTCAGAACTAAATCTAAGAGGTAAGGAGGTCCCCTTATGGGTTGAAGAACAGGGAGTTGGTAGAGGAGAACCCCCCATTACAAGTGATTGGTATACCACTTATCATCCGCAACCTACATTCGTTTCTTCGGAAAACTATTTTTGTCACTGTGAAAGTTCAAGTTATGCAAAATTTAATTTCACTAATCCAGATTTTCACGAATTATATATTTGGAGTATACCTAAAGAGATTCTACTCGGGAAGTTCAAAACTGCGGTTGAAGTTATAAGTAATCTTTCAAGGTATTTGGGTAGACAACCTAAACTTCCAGATTGGGTTTATGAATGAGTATGGTTAGGTTTACAAGGTGGAAAAGAAGTTGTCGAAGAGAAAATTAACAAATGCTTAGAAAATGATGTTAAGCTTGTTGCAGTATGGTGTCAAGATTGGCAAGGGATTCATATGCAAGGAGAACAGAAACGATTAATTTGGAATTGGGAATTCGATGAAAATTTATATCCAGATTTACCTGTGTATATCAAAAATTTAAAATCTAGAGGAATTAAATTCTTAGGATATATTAATTCTATGCTTGCTAAGGATGAAGAACAATATATCGATGCCGAAAAAAAAGGTCTTTGTGTTAAAAAAGAAGATGGAAAATTATACAAAATCATTACAGATAGCGGAGAAAAATCAATCCTAGATTTAAGTAATCCTTTAACAATTGAATGGTTAAAACAGATAATTAAGGAAAATATGATTAACATTGGACTATCAGGGTGGATGGCAGATTATGGTGAATATTTACCTGTTGATTCTGTTATTCATTCAGGAGAAAATCCAGAACTCTTTCATAATAAATACCCATTAATCTTTGCAAAAGCTAATTTGGAAGCGATTGAAGAATCTGGTAAACTAGGGGAGATAGTTTTCTTTACAAGGGCAGGATATTCAAAAATCTCACAATATACTACTTTAGTATGGGCAGGAGATCAACTTGTCAACTGGAGTATGCATGATGGATTAGCTACCGTCATCCCTGCAGGAATTTCATTAGGTTTTTGTGGGATTGGTTATTACCACTTTGATATTGGAGGCTTTCACAGTCTCGGAGATTACATAAGAGAAAGGAAGTTTTTATGCGTTGGACGGAAATTAGTGCTTTTACAATGATAATGAGAACTCACGAGAGTATTAGACCATACCAAAATTGGCAATTTGATTCTGATGATGAAACGCTTAGTCACTTTAGTAGAATGAGTCAATTATATGTCCGTTTAAAACCATATATGCAAAATTTATCAGAAGAATATATTAATACCGGTATTCCACCAATTCGAGCTTGTTATATACATTATGAAAATGACCTTGAACTCCATAAAATAAAGTACCAATATCTTTTCGGAAGGGACTTACTTATAGCACCAGTGATTAAACCAAACATGATGGAGTGGGAAGTTTATCTACCAGAGGATAATTGGATTCATTTATGGTCTGAAAACAAATATAAGGGAGGTTGGGTAACTGTGGAATCTCCATTGGGAAACCCTCCTGTTTTTTACAGAGAATTCTCTGCTTATTCTAAAATATTTAAATTATTAAAAGAATTATAATTCAAAGACTCCAAATAAACTTGATCCTTAAATTTATAAATACTTATTAGCTGACTTTTACATAAAAGTAGGTTGATCTAAAGAAATATTCAAAATATTTATGCCACTTGTATATTCCATTTAAAAAGAATGCTATCTAGTTGAATAACTTAAATAATAGTATTATAACAAATATAACCCATTTTTAATTTAAATCCAGGAACCATCAAAGATTTAAGAATTAGCTGAAAATTGAATAAAGGAGATAATAATGGCTGAAAAAGGTTTAAGTCTTTATGCTATAGCAAAATATGCAAATCAAGAACTTCTTTTAGAATCATTACTTCAAGCAAAAGGTTCTTTTCAGTCATTGTTTTTAGAACAATATCGAAAGAGACAAAGAGCATTCAAAATTAAGGTAATCGCAACAAAGATACTTTATTCTGTTATATTTGGGATTTTACCCGTGATGTTAATTTTTACCTATGTAGAAATCATTCAAACTGCTGACTTATATCCATTTTCAGACGATAGTATTATATTTACAGGAGTAATTTTCTTTGGATTGTATTTTGTTTTACAATTTTTTAACTTTTTCCTCATGGGTATATTAGAGTCAAGTATGGTAATGTCTGGGTTAATTTTCAGTTGGTTTGAAACACTACCTATTCCTAGAGAAAAATTAAGGAAATTGGCATATTTGACGATTTTCCGCACTTTTGATATTCCTATTATATGTATAGTACTTGGATTTCCAATTACAATGTTAATTCAAACTCAAAATATATTAATATTTTTAATAAGTCTTGGTATTTCAGTTGTAAATATAATTTTTTCTTTCGATCTTCTTATATTATTCGGAGAAAGACTCCATCGAGTTCTGTATTCTCATAAAACTAGTCCTAAAAAAGCTCTTCTAGTAAGGGTAATCAACATACTTAGTTACATTGCTGTAATTCTTGGAACTATATATATTATTCAATGGGTTTTTGGATCAATAGAATATGTTTTTGGAGCTATGATCCTATTTCCTCAGGCTCAATTTCTAAATATTGTCTTTAGTACACTTCCTTATCCATTTAACCCTAGTTATATTTTGTCTTTAGCAATTACCCCAACTCTTTTATCAGTTAACTTATGGATAAGTACTTTTGTTGGACTGGGGCTTTTTGTTATAATAACTTATGTAATTCATATGAAAACATCAAAAACTCTCAACAAAATTACAAACTATAGTTCATTTAATTCTCAACATGTGTACCAAAAAGAAGAGATCGAAATTAAAATTAAGACCCGTACTTCTGTAGCCGCGTTTTTACGAAAAGATCTCGCTGTTGCATCTCATGATATTAAAGTTTTTCTCTCACTGGTTATGCCGATAATATTATCATGTATTTTTACATTTTCATTTAATATCGGTCTTGTTTCAAGCCCAATTTTGATAGAAAGAGACACAATAATTTATGGGTTGGGGATATTATTATTTTGCCCTATAATCTCTAGTATGCTGGTATATGGAATATCTTATATAGATCTCTCAGGGGAAACAGTTTTAGCATCTCTCCCGATAATCCCTCGAGATAGAATTAAAGCGAAATTGATTTTAATGATGATCCTTCAAACTTTAGCTTTATATTCTCCTTGTCTTATGTACATATTGACCCCAAAATTTCATATTTTCTTACTCGCCACTATTGCGGCTACCCCATTTGTGTGGATCTTTCTAATTTTGACGTACGAATTAAAAATATATTTCTTTAACAAGTTTGGAAAACGTTATGTAATTGGAGATATTAATCCAGAAAAGAGAATTTTCAAATGGACATTAATAATTTGCATTCAATATGTTCTAAACTTTTGGATCACATCTTTTATCCTTATATTTTTTATACAAGGACAAATTTTTACAATTTCTACATTTTCTGTAATTATAACTATTCTATGCTATGTATTTGGAGTATTGGTCCTCAATAAAATGTTCCCAATAGTTCGACAAAAAAAGCTTAAAGCAGTAGATCTCAAAACACAGAAGGAACTACCACGATATACTTGGATAAGAATAGCTCTCTTAATTATTACGTACTTCTCTAATTTACTCATATCAAATTATATTCTAAATTTCTTTTTGGGTTTAAACCCCCCTATATTTAATGACTTTGTAACATTATTTGGATATTTATTATATAATTTAAGCTTAGTTCCTCTATTTTTTATATTAATTCCAAAAGTCTTTGGCTTACCCTATGGAAAACAGCCGATTGGTGAATATTTATCCGATATTAAATTGAGTTGGTTACGGAGACTATTAAAATTTATATTTTGGGCTATCATTGGGGTGATAATAAATGTAACCCTTATTATAATTATTAATATTCCTAATCTTCCATACATTGGTACTATTATAAATATAGATTCATTTTTTTTGCTTTTAATTTTCAATTTCAGTATTTTTTTCAGACAAGAATTAATTTATAGAGGAGTTTTTTTAACTGTGTTTTTAACAAAAAGACGAAAATTTGTTGCAATAATTTTAAATGCTCTATTAGTTTCAGGATTATCTTTGATAACCATGATACTCAGTAATCTTCCATATATAGCAGTTATAAATCCATTACAATTGTTATTAGTATATGGTATTGTATTTCTAATTGAAGGAGTAAAAGCTCTTTTATTTATTAAAACTAACAGTATAATTCCTGGAGTTTTAATGCAGGTAATACTATTATACTTAAGTCCATTTCTTTTTCTTCCTTCGACTTTTTTTTGATTTGGTTATAAATTTATATATTCTTTTTTTGATCATTAAATAGATAAATTTTATTTATAATATCGTTAGTAAAAGAATTATGAGAGTAAATGTAGTTTATGAAGAAAAATTAAAAATAAATGTTCAAAAGGCTTTTGATCTATCAAGACAATGGTTAATAGGACAATATAAAGCCAAAATTAAAATTTCTACTCCACCTACATTAATTGAGGCAAAACAGGGCACCATGATGACCAACACAGGTCATGATCCGAATTGGAAAAAGAAAATTCGGATAAATTTTTACACATTAGAGGGAAACCAGACATTAATAAGAGTAGAAGCAATGCCACTTGCACGAAATGTTTTTAGAGTTGAGAAGTTAAAGCAATCTTGGTATAATGGTTTGTTTTCTCACTTATTTTCACTTCTCCATACTTTACAGGAAACATCAAAACAAGAAAAAGTTCTAGAACCTAACATTATTCAAAGTAGTAAAATCAGATATTGTTCTTATTGTGGAAAGAAAATAGAAGAAACTGCGCAAATTTGCCCTACATGCGGAATCAATATAGAATAGAAAATTGTTTATTCTGAAATTTGTCGGACTCCTTGGATTTATTTGAGAATGATCAAATCTTATTCTTGTGACAAAATCATATTATGATTGGGAATTAGATTTAAAAAGCAAAAAAAAGAATAAG
>JAEOTW010000243.1 GCA_016839655.1 Promethearchaeota archaeon
ATGATACACTTAATCTCCGTAATTATAAATTGCATCCAAAAATAGCTAATTTTGAAGAAATATCTAATTTGATAGAGAAAAGTTTTAGAAGAAATAAATAAATCTCAAAATTTTTTTTTAAATCCTCAAGAATTAATTTAGGGCATAAGTCATTAATTGTTTCAGATCTAGGCTAGACAATTAGTACTTATAACTTAATTTAAATATTTATTATTCAGAATGACATAAGAATATATTATAATATGGTGAAAATTTATGGAAAAAGTGGCGATAACTGGAGTTGGACATACAAAATTTGGACAATTACCGGATAAAGGACTCCTTGATTTAATGTCTGAAGCTTCCTTAGAGGCAATCGAAGATTCAAATACTAATGATAAAGACTTTGATTCTGTGTATGTTGGTGCCATGAGTCCTTCCGTTTTCAATAATTTATCTGGGGTTGCAAGTGCCCTTGTTGACAAATTAAGTTTATTACCTGCTGCTGCTGATCATATTAAAAATGGTCCTGCAAGTGGGGGATCAGCGGTTAAAGTTGGTTTTCAAGCAATTGCTTCTGGAATGAGTGATTTTGTTTTGGTGGTTGGTGGTGAAAAAATGACGCATATCACAACTCCTGGTTATGTAACTTCAAATGTAGCTACTTTGACACATCCAGAAGCAGAAAGATGCCATGGAGTCTCTCTTCCTTCATTTGCAGGTATGTTAACACGAACATATCTCGATAAATATGATGCTGAGCTTGATTGGATTTCGGATATTGCCATTAAAAATCATAAGAATGGAGCATTAAATCCCTATGCACATTTTCAGAGGACTATTGATGATCTCATGGCAAGTGCAATTCAGAAAGGAAAGGGGAGTTGGGATAACGTTCATGATTTCCTTAATGATGATAAAAACAATCCAATAATAGCAGACCCTCTAAGACTATTTCATATTTGTCCTATTTCAGATGGAGCGGCAGCTCTAGTGTTATGTAATGCTGAAAAAGCTAAGGAATTTAATGATACATCAATTCTAATTTCTGGTATTGGTCAAGCTACAGACACTCACATAGTATATGAACGTGAAGATTTTACCACTCTTAAAGCTTTGAGAATCTGTTCAGGTCAAGCATATAAAATGGCTAATAAAACACCAGATGATATAGATGTAGCTGAATTACACGATGCTTTTGAGATTCTTGAAGCTGTTCAATCGGAAGATATTGGGTTTTTTGACAAAGGAGAAGGTGCTAAAGCAGCTCATGAAGGTTTAACTGAAATTGGTGGAAAAATTCCAATTAATCCTTCAGGAGGATTGAAAGCCAGAGGTCATCCACTTGGAGCTACTGGTGTTGCTCAAGTTGTAGAACTAGTTTGGCAATTAAGAGGAGATGCTGGAAAAAGGCAAATTGATGGTGCAGAAACTGGGATAACCTGCAATTTTGGTGGATTTGGAAATAATATTCTTTCAATAATAGTTGAAAAAATGTAAGTAATCTGTTACAAAAACTCAAGTTTAACTTTTCAATTATTGAGCAGTATGTATTCTAAAACTATTAAAATTGGGAGATTCTATAAATTTATTAAGAGAAGAACTTATTCTTTTGGTAATTCAATTGTAAATTTCGCTCCCATGTTTCTTCCCGCAGATTCTACACTAATTTTTCCGCCATGTAATTCAATAATTTCTTTTGAGATATATAGTCCAAGACCAGAACCTTGAATATCAAGAAATTCCATTCCTTTACCATATCTTTCAATCTTACCAAATTTGGTAAATAATTTATTGATTTCATCTTCAGTTAACCCTATTCCAGTGTCGCTTATCGATATTTTTACGCTTTTTCCTTTATATTTAACAATAATTTTAACATTACTATTAGGAGGTGAATTTTTAACAGCATTTAAAAGGATATTTGCAAACACTTGTTCAAATCTTATTTTATCGATATTTAATATTACACTCGTAGGAAGTTCTAAAATTAAATTAATTTCACTTTTTTTTAAAAAATAGTCCCATTCTTTAATTATTTCTTGAATTATGTTAGAGAGATTACATGATTGTTTCTTCAATTTGAGTTTCTTATAATCTATATGTACAATGTCAAGTAAGTTATTGATAAGAAATTCTAATCGTTGCTTATTTCTTTGAATAATTTCAAGCATTTCTAAAGCATTCTTATCTAATTTATCATTATAAACGTCTCTTAGAAGTTCACTAGCTCCACTAATAGACATTAATGGGGTTTTTAATTCGTGGGAAGCTCTAGTAATAAATTCTTTTTGAATTTTATTCAATTCTTTTAATTTTCTAATCTGTTCTCTTATAAGAAGATCTGCATTTTTTTGTTTGTTAATATCGTGTATTATAACTTGGAAAAATGTTTCACCGTTTAATTTAACCCGAGAAGATTGTAAATTTATCCAAATCAAGTCTCCCTTTTTTTTATACATTTGAATATCTGCATTATAAATTTTCTCTTCTTTTAAAAGGCGATTAAAGGTTTGTTCAAGTGAAAGTAAAAATTTTGGATGAATTAAAGAAAGATCTCTAAAATCCTTACCAATTAATTCCTCTTTTTTATATCCGCTGTATTTTTCTGTTGCAGGATTACAGTCAACTAATTTTCCGTTCAGATTAATCAAAACTATAGAAAAGGGTGAGTCTTCAAATATTCTCCTAAATTTTTTTTCCGATTCTTTCAGTTTTTGTTCAATTTTTTTCCGCTCTGTTATATCCAAGATTTGAGCAATGGTCGTTATTCCTCCCCTTAACTCTGTACTTACTGTAGAAATGATTTCTACGTGCCGTTTTTCACCATTTTTCCTAACAACATTAAATTCATATCTGGGAGGTACTTTTTCTCCTCTTTGTCTGCGAACATAACGATCTCCTACAAGTTTTTTACCATCTTCATCTAAGAAATTTCGAAAATCTTGACCAACAATCTCATCATAAGAATAATCTAAAATTTGACATAAAACATTATTTACATAGGTGAATTGAAAGCTATCGTTTACAATAAGAATTCCATCATGAGAATTTTCTACAATGGAACGAAAATGTATTTCACTTTCTCGCAATTTTTCTTCTGCTTTTTTTTGCTCGGTAATATTTTTTGTATGAACTAATACTAGATTTGGTGAAACATAATCATAAATTACAAAGAGAATTTTTTCTTGTCCTGTAGATTGATAATGATATATCATTTCTCGAGAAATACAATTTTGTTCATTCATGCACCTGCATAGTTCTTCTAAAATTTGAGGCTGTTCTTTATATAACTCTGAAGCTTTAATCCCCAAAAAATTTATTATTTTCTCCTCTGTGATTTCTTTTGCAGCATTATTAAAATCAATCAATATTAATTCATCACCAATTTTTTGCCACAGATAAGTAGGCGTAGGGAATTTCTTGAATATAGATTTATAATCTGTTTTTGTTATATTTA
>JAEOTW010000244.1 GCA_016839655.1 Promethearchaeota archaeon
ATTAGCTAAAAAGAATAATCTTTTTGGTTATCTTGAATGTTCCGCGAAAAGTGGAGAAAATGTGGAAGAAATATTTCAAGAAATAAGCCGTTTAATGATGATCAAAGCTGGAGTTTTATAACGGCAAATTAACTTCTCTATTACTTAAAAATCTCATCTAAATCTTCAATTACCATATCTGGGATTAAATTTTTATCAACATCCTGAGATCTCTTAGAATTAGCTTTTAAATGTTCAATCATTTCCATAGTAGTGACTCCTGTTAAAACAGCTACAGTTTTTATACCTGCCCGATTACCTGCTAGAATATCCGTATTCAAGCGATCTCCAAAAATGCATGTCTTATTAGCGGAAATTTTGGTATCATTCAATATCAAGTCAATTCCAAATGGTTCAGGTTTACCAAAAATCCTTATTGGCTCTTTACCCGTACATGTTATTAGAGCATTCACCATTACACCGGCTCCAGGCTTAAGACCACGAGCAACAGGTAATGTTGAATCTGCATTTGTTGCATAAAATTGAGCATTGCCTTCTAAAATACATTTTTGAGCTACCGCTAATTTTTGATATTCAAAATCTCTATCTAGCCCTACAATGACGAAATCAACATCATCATAATTAGAAATTTGTTCTATTACATTATGTCCTTGAGCTTTTAGTTCTACTTTTAATCCAATTTCTCCAATCACATATATATTAGCCTTCTTCTTTAAATTTGTAATTTCGGCAGAAGTTATTGAGGCACTTGTATAAAAATCAGACACATCACTATCGATATTAAAATTCTTCAATCTTTCAACATATGTTTTTCTAGTTGCTGTGGAATTATTAGAATTGTAAACCACTTTAATATTATGTTCCTTTAATTCACTGATTATGTCATCGGTATTTGGGATTAATGAATCTCCACGATAAATTACACCATCTAAATCAAAAATAGCCAATTTTAAATCATTCAGTTCATCAATAAGTGCTCGCATTTTTAAAGTTAAAACCATCCTACTGGCAATCCTAATAAAAAGATAAAAAGCTGAAAACCTACTGGAATAAAAATCGGATTTAAAATATTATCCGCTGTATATACTGGAAAATAATCTGTTATAAAGAAAATTACTGCTCCAATTATCGCATAAACAGGACCTACAATAATTAATCCAATTAAATATGCTACTAGTGTTCCTGCTAGAAAACCTTCCACTGATTTAATGTCTTTGCTCAATACTTCTACTTTACGCTTTCCAAACCTTTTACCTACTAAAGCAGCAGCAGCATCCGAAAGACACGCTATAAGTATCCCTGCAAAAAATGCTAAAATATGGATTATCCCCGTCATAACGAGCATGAAAGAAAATATAAATCCCGTAATTATGTAAATCTGTGGGCCTGTAGCATTCATTTCTTTTTTTCTTAACATTGATCGAGTTAAAAAATTGAAAACTGAATATTCTGGACTCCAAATAATTCTAATGATATCCGGGATTATTGCAAAAATTAGTGCACCAATCAAAGCCATCATGAAGACACAAGTAACTGCTTGAGGATCTCCAAAACTAAACGGAAACTGAGAAATTGGACCCCACATTAATTCATATACAGGTTGAATTTGATTAATAAAAATAATTACACTATCACTTACTATAAGGGCAACTGGAAAAAGAAGATTAAAAAAACCAAAATAAGCTAAAACAAGCAGTAATCCCATTAAATGAAAACTTTTTCTTATCATCTCCATTTTAAAATTGATATCTTCTCTATAAGGGTTTTCTTTTGTCATTCTATCAATATATCTTCTTAAAATTGAACTTTTTTCTCTTATTACGACAGGGTCTTCTTTTTCAAGTTCCATTTTCCTTATATCTCTTTTAATTATCCCAAAAAAACCGAAACTGAAAACCAATATAATTCCTATCCACCACACCATAAAACCATTGTATGGAAAAGGGAAAAATCTCCAAATAGAATTATAATATCCAAAAATTAAAAAACAAAAACCACATATCATAGTTGAAACTCCACCATATCTATTTTTCGCTTTAAAGCCCTTTCGACCAATATAGAACATCAAAAACATAAGGGCAAAAAATGCAAGGGATAAAGCTAAATTATAAAGATTATCGACGACTTCCCAGTAGCTCATAATAAATCGTGAAAAGAATTTTATTAATTATTGAAATAATTTATACTCTAATAATTAATTTCCCTTTAAATTATAAAAAGTATGTCACCTCATGTAAGTAATTTCCTTAAAGCTTTATCAAAAGAAATTACAACTGAAATTCCACTCTATTGCACTGGATACCCTGAATTTGAGTTTGTTGATAATTATATTACACAATATAATCTTAAACCTAAAAAACCAAACCTAATATTGAATGAGAAAGATTATAGTATTATTGAACAAATGGGCTTTGACGCTATATCTTTATGGGATTACCGTCGTGGAAATGGTGGTTATTTTCTGGAAGATCAAAGAAGAGTTGATGGTTGGGGACGTATGTATAAGGGAAACTGGTATATGTGGGATGGTGTTTTTAAAAATGAAAAAATAATTAATAATTGGGAACATTTAAATCTTCCTTCAGAAGATAACCTTATAGATTTAAGAAATTTTTTAGATAGAACTAATTACAATATAGAATTTGTTATCTCCTTACCTGGATTATTCGAAAAAACATGGCAATCAATGGGCTTTAAATTTTTTGCTAGATGTTTAAGATCTAATGTTGAGTTTGTTGAAAAAGTGGTTTCTTTTTTCGCTGAATATTTGAAAACATTGATTGAAGCACTTCAAAATATTGGAGTTAAATCATTTCTAATAGCAGATGATATTGGTTATAAAAAAAGAACATTTATCCCAAAGGATTTATGGAGAAATCTGTTTTATGAAGAATATAAAGCAATAATAGATTTTATCCATAAAAAAAAGAAATATATTATACTTCATTCTGATGGTTATATTTCTGATATGATTGGAACTTTCATAGATCTAGGTTTTGATGCAATTCAAAGTCTAGAACCTAGTGCTGGAGTGAATATTCTTAGTCTTTTTAAGAAATATAAGAGCCAGATCTGTTTTATTGGAAATCTAGATATGGGACTTCTATCTTTTGGTAGCCCACAAGAAGTAAGAGACTATACTATAAAATTAATTACAAAAGCTAAAGAAAATAATTGCTCTTTAGTAGTTTCGCCATCACAACAAATTAATAGAAAATGTGTCCCCAAAAATATTAAGGTAATAATTGAAACGGCTAAAATATTTAAATAATAATTTAGATAATTAGTACAAATAAGATTAAAAAAATAACAGTGCTTAAGAGTCTTATCATAGAAATTTTCTAAACTAGATTAATAAGGAAATAATAATATAATTTAATACAAAGTAAGAAATAAAAAAAAATAAATAAAATTAAAATAAGTTAATTATATCTAATATAGTAAGTAAGATTATATCATAATATTTTGTCAAATTATATCCTAATTTAAATTACCAAAAAAAATGATTCCCGTGGAGCCGACTACAGAGAATCTTGACGATATCTTAAAGAAGTTGCTTGCGGCAATTCCAGAAGTAAAAGCTGCCGCAATTGTGTCTGCTGAAGGTCTACCAATCGCATCTGCTCTTCCTCAAGGAGTAGACGAGACGAGAATTGCCGCTATGACAGCTGCGTTGCTCTCCTTAGCCGAAAGGTCTGTTATCGAGATGGAAAAGGGAGAATTTGATCAGCTGTATGTTAAAGGGAGCGATGGGTATTTATTAGTGCTACAAGCTGGTCCCAATGCGGTATTAACTGTTTCTACAACAAAGGATGTAAGATTGGGATTAATATTTTTAGATTGTAAGCGAACATGTGAAAAAATCGCAAAGTTAATCTAAACTTCTTCTATAATTGTATCATTTATCACATCGTAGTATAGATGGATATATGAATGTTTTAACACTTCACATTTCTTCAGCTTCAAAGCCTTGATATTTAATAAATCATCATCAGTCTGATGAGCGACACCATCTATTGATGTGGGGGTATTCTTTCCACCAATTAGACAAGGAGCGATTATAATAGAAATATGATCTATCAATTTTTCTCTGAGAAATAAGGCATTCAATGTTCCCCCTGACTGAATAGATAATCCTTCTATATTATACTCCTTCTTTAGTTTTACAAATAAATCTTCAATATAAATTTCATTTTGATAAAATATGATATTTAATTCTTTTAAATTCCTTAACTCGAAAGCTGGATGGATTTTGTTGTTTGTTACAATGTAAATAGATTTAAACGAACTAGTTAAGTAATTCACACCATTTTTAGTGAGATGCGGTTTACGATCAATAATAATAAGGTTTACATCCTTATGGTCATCCGTTTTTTCCCGTGAATTAACTCCAATTTTCGCTAATACTTTTCCACTAATTAAAGCGTCTCTTTCAGTCTTAAATAAGAACTCATAATATTGGTAATTCCCTTCTTTAATTCCTTTGATTTTGGGAAAGTCAATTTCCTGATCTCGTTCATTAAGATCCCCTGTAGATATTTTTCCATCCAAAGATTGCATTAGAAAAAGAGTGGTTTCAGGTCGATTTCTTTCCATTGAATTTTCACTTTTTTATTACTATTAATACAATTTAGTATAGTTAAAGAATTATTAATAAAATTATACTCAGTTGATTTATTAAAAGCTATTAATTAGATTATAGTGAGGTTGAATTATATGGAAACCAAAAAAAGCTCTTATTTTATAAACATTGAAGATGCTCCTAAATTCACGCAAATGGAAGGGTTAGAGACAACAATTCTTACCGGACTGCATGCTGGGAAAATGACTATGGCGTTAAATACCACATTACCCGGACACACTGTTCCTATACATTCTCATAAGCATGAACAAATTGGCATGGTGTATAGGGGACAAGCAAAACTTCGAATTGGAGATGAAGAGAGAATTGTGAGACAAGGAGATTTTTTTTCAATACCTTCAGGAACACTTCATGGAGATACTTGTATTGGCGATGAACCTTTTATAATGCTTGATATTTTTTATCCAATTAGGAAAGATTTTTTAGAAAAAATTGAATTAAAAAAATCTGGGGATACTGAATAAAGATGTCAGATAGACAACATTTTTATGCGATTATAAAACCCTATCGTAAAGATTTTATTACAAATCCTAAAGATGAGGAGGATAAAATCATGTCTGATCACTTTCATTATTTGAAATCATTATTAAAGCAAAAAAAGCTTTTTTTAGCAGGACCAACATTAATACCAGAAGATCCATTTGGAGTAATAATCCTTGAAGCGGAAACCGAAGAGGAAGCTAGAAAATTGCTTGAAGATGATCCTTCTATTAAAGCAAAAATTCAAAGAGTCGTAGATTTCAGACCTATTAGGCTATCCCTTACGAATAATAAATAACTCATCCACTAATGGTGAAAAACCATAAGAAATTAAAGATTGAGTTAAAAAAGTATAAAATTAACACTCCAAGTATAATATACACAATTCTCCTATAAACTTGAAAATCTAAGATTTTTCGAATCTTTCTTTTATTGCTTAACTTTAGAGCTTTAAAAAATCTAAATGAATGATAAACTATGATAGTACTAAGCATACAATAAGGTACGACCCATTTATGAGGGAACCCTAGCATTCCAATAACTAATCC
>JAEOTW010000245.1 GCA_016839655.1 Promethearchaeota archaeon
CATAAATTCTATCTAATGGTTCAAGATCTTTATACCATCCAAATTTTAGGAATTGAGCTATTTTTGCTTCTTCAAGAGTAAAGAGAAGTTTTAATAATCGAAGATCTGAGCCAGATTCTGCTCGAGGGAATCCTATAGGCATTTCATCAAGATGTTCCTGCAATTTTCTATAAATTTCATCATCTTTATTTTTACTTTCGTTTATCATTTTTTTCACCTTAATGTAATTTAATTAGAAGAGTAATTATTTTTTTCCCTTTTTCATATTAGCCATATTTTTTCATATAAAAAAAAGGTAAAAAAAAAATTTATTCTCTGAAACCATAATACGCATTAATAAGTAATAGAAAGATTCCTACAACTGTGATTGGATTCTCACCTACGAGGGTCACTATGGTATAATCTAAATTATATGAGTAACAAATCAGTGCTACAATAACAATAATTAGCATGATTATTGAAAGTATATTTTTTCCGGTTCGGTTCCACCAACTAGGCTGTAACATCAATTTTTCAATGATTTGAGCTTCACTGAAAGAGGCATCCATATCTGCAATCTCTTCTTGGATTCTTCTCCTTTCTCTCACTTTGAAAATTGATCTAAAACCAGTACCTGCGAAGAATATAGCAATAATAATCATCAAATCAAGTAATGTGTTAGTATTTACAAATGTAATTGGATTACCACCGTACCAGTTAATTGTGAGGAAAGCTATTAACATTATGGTCATAAGGATTCTAACTGAAAACTTAGGTAGGTATAGCGGTTTTTTCTCCTTCTTTCTTTCAACTTTTACTGAATCATTTCGCTTAATCTCATTAACAATTGTTAATAATTTTTCTCGTTCACTTCTTCTGGCTTCAAAATAGAATGCAACTGCGACAAAGATGACATTTATTACTATACCAGGGATATTTTCCCCAGTTATAATGTATCCAAAAGGGAAAGCTACAAGTATAAGAGTAATCAAAGCTCTAACTGTTCCTCGTGGCATACCCAAAGGTTCTCCTTCCACTTTTCCGTTTTCTCTAAATCTAAAAATAATGCACCAAATTAATAATAACCCAAAAAATATGAAACTGACTAAAAATTCATTCATTTGTGAATTTCACTTTTAAATTTATATTTAAAATTAAATTTTCTATTATAGATTAAAAAATTTGTTATTATTAATTTTATTTTAATATTTTTAAGAGTTATGCTATTATTTATTAGAATCTCTATAGAAATATATGTATCTAAATTTATCCGTTTTTACTCAACCATTTATAGGTCAGAAAACTAATTTAAATGAAAATGATGAAGGATCTATCAAAAATCAGGGTATTAACTCTTGAAGGGACTCCAAAAGAAAGGGGTTATATTCATGGAGAGACTCTTAAAACCGAGATAATTGAAATTCTTGAGAGATATAAATATTCTCTTAAATTCAATTATAAAAGAAATCCAGATTGGTTAATTGATTACTTTTTATCAAATACAAACTTCTTAACGTCAATAAAAAGATGGGCACCACAACTTCTAGAAGAAATTGAAGGGATAGCAGAAGGAGTTGGAGTCGATTTTAATGAAATTTTTGCTTTACAGATGGTTGCGCATGATGAAGGGTGGTGGTTTTTTCAAAATACCAGTTTTGAGAAGTGTTCTTCTCTCGGTTGCATTAAATCAGAAGATCAGCCAGTATTAATTGCTCAAAATTTAGATCTACCTAATATATTTGAAGGGTTAGAAGTACTCTTACACATAAAATACGAAGGATCTTCATTAGAATCATATGTGTTATCTCATGCAGGTTTTTTAGGAGAATTTGGGATAAATAACCAGTCTGTGGCTATTTGCTGCAATTCATTGAGTAGTCATTTGAATAATTCTCCTAATGGTTTACCATTCACTTATATAATCCGCTCAATCCTAGAGCAACCAAACCTTAAAAAAGCAGAGGAATTCTTAACTAAAATTCAACATGCTTCAGCACAGAACTATATAATTGGTGGATCGGACTGTATTCTTTGTTATGAATGTTCTGCAAATAAAATCATTCATTTTGAACCATACGAAGATGCTCAAAGGATTTATCACACGAATCATCCTCTTAAAAATGATGATTTAATAGTACCTGCTTTAAAACTATCAAATCTTAGCACATCACACGATAGGTTAGATTATTTGGAAAGAAGATTAAAAGACTCATCAAAAAAAATCACAATTGATACAATTAAAAATATTTTACGTTCTCATTTTGGTCCTATATGTGTTCATCATATTAGTCAACCAAACTCAGGATATACATTTTCTTCAGTTATTTTTTCATTATCAACACCCCCTAATTTTTATTTAACCGTTGGTCCTCCCTGTTTAAAAGAATATGAAGAATTTAAATTTTAATTAAATTCTAATGAATTTCAAGTACAAGGAAAAATCGAATTTAGTTTAACTATCTTTTCTGGAATTTAAAATCTCTGCCCGTTCACTGATAATACTTCTGATATTATCTCGATCCTTTGGAAACCATCTCATTGCAAGAATCCACAGGATTGCACCAGGAATAATACAAATGCATACAATTAAGACAGTAATTTGATAATTTGTATTTGTGAACAGTAATAATACTCCGCATAATAAAGGTCCAATCCCTCTTCCAAATTGTTCTAAGAATTGATTCCATGAAACTATCTGACCTTGAGCCTCAGGTAAATTAATCTGTTGAATAACAGGACTTTGATTTACAATATAAAGTGAAAAAATACTTCTAGATGTAAAAAATAATGCCCCCATTACCCACATTGTTGGAATTGTCATGATATAGGCAATATCCATACCTTGTTCTGTAGTTAAAGGAATCCACGGCAGAAAAAAGAAAAGAGCAAATGTAACTAACCCTCCTATTATTGCTATAACGATGATTGGCAACCTTCTTACAGGATCTTTTATAGCAATTTTGTCACTAATTCTAGATAATAATATTTGCCCAACCAATCCACCTGTTAAACCGAAGATAACCATAAATACACCAATAGAGAATGGAGCTAAATTATATGGGGGATTCTGAACATAATTTAGAATTAAAAAATTTAGACTACTCATAAGAATGCACGTAAATATTCCCTCAATAAGTGCAACGATATTAGTTTTACTAAGCATTGTCTTTCTCATCATTTTTAAATCTATTTGAAAATCGTATTCCATGGAATCATCTTGAAGAAGATGGTATAATTCTTCTTGTTGAGCTCCTCTCTTTGGTTCTTCATTATGAAAAGCAAAAATAATACCTCCAAGAAGAATAAATAATCCAATACCCCAAAAAAAGAATCTCCAAAGACCAATTTGGACTAAGAAAGTCGCTATTAACCAGCCTATTATATTTGTTGTATTAAGTACTATTTGGTAAACTCCAAAGAAACGAGAACGATAATCTCTAGGTACTACATCATTAGATAATGAATTTATGGCAGGCCATGAACCGCCAGCAAAAAAGCCAAAAATAAATATAAAAGACAAGAAATAAAGCCATGTCCCAAATCCACCTCCTCTTACTGCAAAACCTAA
Organism: Promethearchaeota archaeon; assembly: GCA_016839655.1. Next base: position 3,548 of record JAEOTW010000245.1, read on the forward strand.
AAATAACATTGAAAAACCTCTGAATATTGAAATAACAATAATAATTTTTTTTCGAGAATATTTATCAATTAGTCTTCCAAATAACAATCCAGAAAAAGAACCACTCCAAGATAATATTGTATAGAAAAGTCCCATTTCTAATGCATGGATATCTGCTGGATCACCTGGCCATATGATTTGAGCAAGAGGAACTACAAGAACAATCATAGCGCCGTATGCTACACTTTGGAATCCATTTAATAAATAAAGAGGCCAAAAAACACGATTGAATGATATTTTTGAAGACTTTCTTTTTCTTCTCAGCATATTTTTTATTTTTAGTTTTTACTGCTCTTTTGATGGTTGTTAAAATGAGGTTTAAAATTTTAATTTATTTAGAATGAGAAACTCTTTCCGTTTAATACGTAAATGTAAAAAAAAAGTATAAAAGAAATACGATTTATTGAATAGGAACTTAGTGGTTATGATCATGGTTATGGTCGTGATCATGCCCACAACTACATGCGTGAGGAGGATCAGGCTCACAACCTGTTTCAATTATTTTAATATTAAAGTTTAATACTTTCCCTGCCATAGGATGATTTAAATCTATTGTAACTATATCACCATTAACTTCTTTTATTTTTGCGGGAACAGGTTGACCTTGTGGACCGAGTAATAAAATCATTAACCCCGGTTCTGGTTCTTGTTCTGTAGGAAATTGATCTTTTGAAATTGATTGTGTCATTCCTTCCTTATAATCACCATATGCCTCAGAAGGTTCTATTCTGATATCATATTCATCTCCAACAGATTTACCCACAACTGAGCTATCGAACCCCGGAATAATTTGTTCAGCACCTACCTCAAATTTTAAGGGGACTCCGCCATTTATTTCAGTACTATCGAATACAGTACCGTCATCAAAAGTACCTATATACTCAACTTTTATTATATCGCCAGTTTTAATTGCCATGGTTTATTCATTTTATAAAATGATTGTTATGGATAGTGAATGCTGATTTATTATTGGATCGATTATAATTTAATTATTTCAACATTGAAAATTTATGATTTAAGAAACATTAAAATACCTAATTAATAATATTTATCCTAACTATAATTTATTTAGGGCTTAACAAAATGTCAAATAATAAAAAACTGTTATGGATTTTTAGTTTTATCTTTATGACTCTTTTTAGCGTAAACATTACCCATGGTTATAGTTTTAAAAATAGCTTAAGAACTTCAAGTGTTATGTCTGATGTAATTATTGATGGAAATATTACAAAAGCAGAATGGGTTAATGCAGATTGGAATATATCCTTTTTTCTAGATATTGATAATACTCCTGACTCTCTTGGCCAAATCAATGTAGACGGAAATAATACGTTATATTTGGGTAAAGATTCACAGTATCTTTATATTGCTCTTGATCTTTGTTGTGATAGATCCTATAATGAAACTGGCGAATGGGTTGGATTATGGTTAAATACTAACCAAAGAACATTTACAACTCCTTTAGAATGGTTGAATTTTATAAATGGGGGAACAGAATCTTTAATCTATGACGTAGAGAATAAACAACCTTGGTTATATTATACAAATGCAACCAGTTCCTATACTACATATTTAACTGATGATAGTATTTATAATCCTATAACTGGAGAAATAAATGGGACTTCTTATAACTTTCAATATACTTGGCGAGACGATTTTAATATAACTTCTGAATTAATAAGTACAGACCATATATATCAATTAGACTTTTCAATCGATTTAGATGATCTTTTTTTATTACCTGGACAACTTGATGTAATTCAAAAACTCTATATTAGAATAAATTCACAATCAAATATAACAATCAATACACATAAAATCAGGTTCTGGTACAATGATGGTTCAATTCCCCCATTAACAGATATTACTCAGGTTAAAGATTTAAATACGGGAACTACTTACCAAACTGATACTATTCTTTATGGCTTGGGCAATTTAACTGCAGATAATAAATTACAATTTAGTTTATACGGAAATCATACAGATCCATTTATGATTAACTTGAATCAATTGGTTTTAAATACAGATATGAATACCACTAATTATGCCGGACCTGTTAATGTTCCATATTCCTCCATAAATACTTATGAAATTGCATGGGATTTTGGAACTAGTCCGGGAAATGCCACAGATCACCGTATGTTCGAAATAGCAATACCTACAAGTGAACTTGAACATTATAGATCATACAGAAATTTAGGAATAGTAATCGGTGGTTATGGGACAATGGCATTTAAAGGCACAAATCATTGGTGTTTTTCTGAGATTGATACTTGGATTCCTTATTATGATAGCTCTGACTATAAGTATTTTAATATGGGGGGGGCGCCTCCTCCAGGAATTCCAGGATATAATTTAATCTTCATAATAGCAGTATTAGGCTTAGTTTCAATGATTCTAACTAAAAAAAGCTTAAAAAGAACTTAAACAGATTTAATAATTAAATCTTATTTTTTTTTGAAAATTAAAAATATTTCTTAATAAATTCCAAGCGAGAAGATTCAGGGTTTTCTCCATTTTGAAGAATAAATTTTTCATACTTCTCATAAAGATTAACCATATCATCATATAATTCATTATATTTAGTATTTGGTTCGATAATTGTATTATTTTGAATTTTTATAAATTTATCTATTATCTCATCCCAACTCCTTTTATCATCCATAGTATCATAATATGATTTTGCTGCTCTGAAAGCAGCCCCTAAAGCTGCTGAGTCAGTAATTTCAAACATATGGACCTTGACATTAAAAATATTTGCTAAAATTTGGAGTATTTCTTTATTAGCAGAAGCACCTCCAGTAGAATAAATTTCCTTAGGTTTTTCACCAATCCATTTTGAATGGAGTCTCATAGCTAAAAATTGAGCTTCAATTAATCCTCTTATATTACTGTATAAGTCATTTTCATCAAAACCAAACCGGTATACTTTAGGTTCTAATACTTTAGGAACGACTTCAGGAAAAAAATATGGTAACATTAGTTTTCCGTTATTTCCGGGAGGAGTTTTATTCAAAATTTTGGAAAAAGAATCCCAATTTAATTTGAATTTATCTTTTATCTTTTCTCTTGCTAAAGAACCATTTTTATAGCAAATTAAGCTCATGTAATCCCCTGTTGGAGCTCCAAAAACATGGCCCTCTCCTTTAAAGTCAAGATACAGATCTTGTAGATAGCTAAAATAGGTATCGCTAGTACCTAAACTTATAGCAGCTTTCCCTTTCTCAGTTAATCCTACGCCAATAAGACTATTTGGATTATCACCAGACCATACTATAATATTTGTATCTGGATTAAAACCATATTTTGCTACAAAATATGAAGAAAGCTTTCCAATAATAGATTGAGAAGGAGCAAGATAAGGTAGCTTATTTTTCAAGTTGGGTGCAGTTGCTTCTA
>JAEOTW010000401.1 GCA_016839655.1 Promethearchaeota archaeon
GGATATATTTTAACAGCGGCTTTTGTAATTACTCCCATAGACCCTTGACTTCCCATAAGGAAACTCCACATATCTGGCCCTAATCCATATTTATAGAAAGGTTTCGCAAAAGGTAGTGCCCAAGAACCAGTTCTTACGACATCCCCATTTGGGAATACTATTTCCCCACACATAAAGTTATCTCCTTGTGGCCCAACACTAGAAGTATAAAGTGAGAAACCTCTATCTATCGCATCACCCATAACAGTTGCAGCAGGTGGCGCGCCGTCAGGAATCGGTGGAGCCCATTCAGGATGGTATTTGTGCATATAAGCCCAAAGTTCACCGTTAGTAACCCCTGGTTCTATAATGCAAAAGCGATTTTCTTCATCAATCTCAATGATACGTTTCATTCTCCCTAAATCGAGCAGAACTCCTCCAGGTTTTATCGTTGGACATGCAAATCCCCCCGATAATCCACCAGAAACAGGGCTAACCGCAATTTTTTCTTGAGTGCAATACACTAAAATTTTACGTATCTCTTCTACATACTTTGGCCGGATAACAATATCCGGAATTTGACTCTCTAAGCCCATAACAGATTTTGATAAGTAAGAAGCAGTAATAGCTTTATTATTTGTAGCATATTCTTTGCCGACAATACCAATCATCGCTTCTAAATCTTTTTCATCCGGTAATTTATAGCTCATATTTTCCAACCTATTAACTTATCTTCAAAATTTTGATTTTATTTAATTAAATTTATTATTTTGGTAAATTAAGCACTGAATTTTAAATTTTCTTATATCTTTTTCATACAAACCATGATTTATTCTTATAGAAATTATGTTTCATTTCTAAAAGTCAAAATAAAATTTAAGAAAAGGAGTAAAAATCAATAAATTATCTAGAATTCTTATATTGAAATTCTTTAATCTAGTTTTATACCATTATACATTCATTTATATTAGAATTAATTTGATGTTTTGTCCGTCTCTTATCATTTATGATAAATTCAAGAAAATTTTCATTATTATCGTCAATAAATTCCCAGAATTCTTCATAAACTTCTTTTGGAGTCATTTTTTTGCTTCTCTTAATATTTTTTTGTTTCGTGCTCTTACCTTCCATGTCCTTTTGACTATTGAATGGGTGATATTTGACTTGGTCTCCATCAAGGATTAGTTTTTCAAAATGATCCCTAGTTAATTTCTCAGATGCATTAAAAGCTTTTACACCATTCCTTAAGTCTCTTGAATTCTCTTGATTTAATTCCAAATCTACTTTTTGATACCCACGTATTTGGAAATTGTTATCCATAAAAAATTGAAAGTGATGTGGGCATATTAAACCTTTATGGACTGAAATCGTAGTTAATTGAGATTTTTTATTTATTCTTGAAGGGGGTATCCCAATAATGCCTCTTGTATTACAAATGGGACAAATAACTTGAATTTTATTAGTCTTACCAAGATACATCATTAGAATTCAACCATAAAAAATTAAATTTCAAATTTAGATATGAGTCTAGATCTTGCTATTTAAACTTCAAGAATTAGTACTAAGGATATTATTCATTTTTTTTTTATCCTAACTTGCAAATGATTTTAAAAATTGGACTCCAAATTTTTTTAATTTGACTAAGATCTCCCCATAATTAAGTAGAAATAAATTATTTGGAGTGATAAAAAAATGGTAGATTTTAGTGTTTTTGGTATCGCTTGGCAAGAAATTGTTGATTGGTTTTTAGCTCAACCACTCTTTGCGCAAGTTCTTGTTTTGATAGGAGTTTTTGCAGTTTTAGTTCTTGCTGTAATTTTAGTTTATTATATTTTGAAAGGTGTAGGGTACTTAATTTACTATATCCTTAAAGGAGTGTATTATCTTTTAAAAGGAATTGGCCTTCTATTTTATAAAATATTTGAAGGATTATACTACGCAATTTCAGGAAAACCTAGACCTCCGCCTAAAACGGAAATACCACAAGAAGCACCACCGCAACAACCAGCTCAAGTGAAGGAAGAAGAACCAATTATTCCAATTCAAAAAAGCACTCAATTAGTACGACCTGAAGTTACTTTTTGTAGTGAATGTGGAAATAAGTTTACTGATACAATGACTCAATCTTTATCAGAAACAGGAGTTGCCTATTGTATTCATTGTGGAAGCAAGAAGACTCAAGAATACCAAATGAGTATTGAAAGTCAATAAATTTTTTTTATTCTTTTTTATTTTTATAATAACTTAGATTTTTGGTTGTAAAAACTTTTAGATTATTACTAAGAGTGAAATATTTTAAGGCTCCAAAAATCTTTAATGGATATATTCCACCAGATGAATTATTGAAAGAATATTATCAATTAAAGGCTTTTTCAAATAACATGACACCAAAACGTTCATCTTCATTGTATTTAAATCCCATTGCTTTTATAAGATCTACCACATCAGGTTTACAAAAAACCTCAAAAATTTTATTTCCTTTAGATTCAAGCTCTTTTTGAATTGTAATTTGAATTAAATCTCGTGCTGCTTTAGGTTTTCCATAAGCTATCATCCAAATTTCTTGCTCTGATGGAAGCTCATAATCATGCGACTTTCCAAATTCAATTTTTTGTAAAATGGCATCTATGTTGTATATCCATGACCCAAGTTCATCTGTTATATATTTTACTGGAATATAAGACCAGCCAATACAAACCTCATCTCCAGGACCTATATCAAATTCCTTATAGATCTCTCTTACATTCCTAGCAGTAAGCTCATCAATCTTGGGTGCTATTTTCTTGGTTAATTTTATATCCTCAGAATTTACCTCGACAAGATCCATACATTTTTTATGTTTAAAACCATAATATTTTGCTAATGAAATTGATGCAACATTATCAGATGCAGTATCATATTGAGCTAATTTTACTCCAGATTTAGCAGCATATTCCACAGCATAACCCAATTGTAATTTTCCAATACCTTGACCTTGATATGAAACTTTTATTCTCCCTCCTTCCAACCATGCTAATTCATTATTAAATAACTTCACTCTTCCAAATCCAATTAGTGTTTTCTTATTTTTATCTTTAAAAGTGCCATAATTCATGCTTTTTTTATCTTGGAGCCAATCATCTATAACATAGGGGATGTAATCATCTCCCTCCCAAATATCTTTACTAATTTCTTTAATTGCCGGAATGTCTGCGATGGTAAGTTCTCGGAAATAAACCTTCATATAAATCTTTGAAAATAACTTAAAAATAAAAATTATTAGATAAAAATTAAAAACTGGAAAATAATTTATCTTTTTTTAAATTCAATCCAGAATCGTATAATTAATTTTAAATATAAATCTGATAATAAGAATACTATTAAATTTTTTAAAATCTGATTAAAAATCTTCAATTTGATCAAAAATGACAGGAAAAATGATGGAAGGCAGTCCTTATTCGTCTAAAATTTGGATAAAAACCTATGATGATCATGTAGAACCAGAGATTGACTTTGAGATAATGTCTTTAGCAGATTCAATGAAAAGAACTGTTAAAGATTTTCCAGACAATATATGTTGCGATCTTCAAGGAACTACCTATACATTTAAAGAAATAGAAAAGAAAATTAATTGTTTTGCAAACTTTTTTATTCAAAATGGCTTGAAGAAGGGAGATAGAATTGCTATTCATTTACCTAATATTCCTCAGTACATCATTGCGTTATATGGAACATTTTATGCTGAGTGCACCTCCACAGGAATGAATTTTCTATTACAACCTAATGAGATAATATACCAATTGAAAGATAGCGGAGCTGTTGCTTTAGTAACATTAGATTCTTTCTATGAACAAAGCGTCCGAAAAGCACTCTCTACTGGAAAAACTGAGATTAAATTTGTAATAACCACCAATGTTGCTGATACTTTAGATATAGATCCATCTATGAAAGAACAATTAATAAAAATTGGAAAAATACCTTCTGGAGAGGTTATTCCATTAGAAGGAATAGAATTCTTTAATTTTAAAGAAGTACTATCAAACTATTCAAATGATAAATCTCCCAATGTTAAAATTGACCCTCATGAAGATATTGCCTTTCTTCAATATACTGGTGGTACTACTGGCCCTCCAAAAGGAGCTATATTAACACATGCGAATGAAACAATTAACCTTCAACAAGTAGTACATCAATGGGAAATTGATGTCATAAGAGGAAAAGAAATATTTATTTCAGGATTTCCATTGTTCCATTTAGCTGGTATGTTTTTCAATCTTGGTGCAGTACATTATGGTGCAGCCCAACTTTTAATTCCAGATCCTCGAGATGTAAGTTATATTGCAAATAAAATAATTGAATATCATCCAACCTTCATGGCTAATGTTCCTACTCTTTATTTAATGCTAATGAAAAATAGGAAATTCAAAAAAGCAGATCTAAGTTCCTTTAAACTTTACGTTTCAGGCGCAGCGCCTTTTCCTGCTGAAAGTATAAGAGAATTTGAAGACGTCGTAGGTAAACATAAATTATTAGAAGTATATGGTATGACAGAAGCATCTCCTATTGTAACCCTTAATCCATATCTAGGAACAAGAAAAATAGGTACAGTTGGTATTCCAGTTTCGAATACTGATGTTAAAATTGTAAACGTCTCAGATAAAAGTAAAGAAGTCCCTATTAACGAACCCGGTGAGATTGTGATTAATGGACCTCAAATATTTAAGGGATATTGGAATAAACCTGAAGAAACGAATAAAGCTCTTAAAGATGGATGGTTTTATTCTGGAGATGTGGGAATTATGGACGAAGATGGCTATATAAAAATCGTAGATCGTACAAAAGATATGATAATCGTCTCAGGATATAAAGTGTTTAGTGTTGAAGTCGATAATAAAATGAATAAGCATCCTGCCATTGAGCTATGTTCTTGTATTGGAATTCCTGACCCAGATCGTCCAGGATCTGAATTAGTCAAATTATATGTGCTTTTGAAAAAAGGATATGAGGCTAATGAAGAAGTAAACGAAGAAATTTTAAAATATGCTCAAGAAAACCTTGCGAAATATAAGGTACCTAAATTTATTGAAATTTCAGATCAGTTACCATTAACTGCTGTTGGTAAGATTGATAAAAAAGCCCTAAGAAAAATGTAATTCATTACTTCTTTTTTATTTTAAGTTCTAAAGTATCTTCTGTAAATATTATAGTACAAAAAGAACGCTAAAATATAATGGATTAGAATACAAGGTATAATCCCTAAATTTAAGAATATATAACCGAGATATAATCCCATTAAGAATGGATATGACAAGTTTATAAGCAGAATGGTTATATTTTTAAATGAAAACCATGTGTGGATATGATACAACGAAAAAATTACGCTTGAAATAAAAATAACAGAAACCAATTCTAAATTTAATGAATTACTCAAGAACCCAATTAAATAGTATCTAAAAATCAATTCTTCCATAATCATTGTTAGAGGAAAAAATAGCCATATAACTATTCTATTATTTTTATTAATTAGCACATTCATAACATCGTGTTTTCGCATCAATTCAATATTATCTTTATTAAAAATAAAAATTTCAATTACCTTCCCTATCGCAATAAGTACAAGAATACCAATCAAAAGAAGAAGGATTAAGAAAGGATCAAATACACTAACAAAAATATATTGAACATAAACTCCAAAAATCATCGGGATAAATAAAAAAATCGATATGACTCCAATTATTATATATTTAGTTGAATTTTCCAATGATTTACTAACCTAATTTCCTATTTTATTATTTAAAAGTGAAAGTCTGAATTACATTTACTACCAAATAAAATAAAAAAAGATTCTAATTGATAAAAAATTTACTCTTTAATTCAATTCACATCAAAAAGGAAACTCAGCTGGGGTAATCATTTTTGGAGCCCATAAGAGTAGTGGTTTCTTCAATCCACTGAGATAAATCTTTATCTACTCTACAATATGTGACAATTTTATCTAAATCTCTTAATTTAGAAAAAGAGCATTCAACCATAATATCCCACCCTCCATAGATTGGCGTGGCATACGTTATTTTCCAATCTTCATCTGGTTCCGTAGACTTTAAATTAGTTAATTTATCTACAACTTTCCATTCAGTCCCAATTGCTTTTAACCGTATTAAAATATACCCTCGATAATGAATTTCTTACACCTTTAATTATATAATTATTCAAATTTATGGTTTTCTTTTAAATTTATGGCCTTGCTTTTCATTGGAATATATTTAAGTACTTCAATGTTTCTATTATAAATTGTTTTAATAAAAATTTGCTGAGACAATACAGAAATGTTAGATATATATAATAAATTAGAAAAAATTGTATCAGCTAAAATAAATTAGAATCAATATTACTATTAAAACAGCTTTTTTCTTTATTATTACTCAAGTTTAAATATATTTTCTTTTATTTGATTATAAAAAGAACTTCTTTTTTAAGGCTAAAATAACTTTCAAGAAAAACTTAAAGGTAAACGTTTTCATGCCATCTGCCGCAAAAATTTCACTTGTAGGAAAACCAGAAGTAGGTAAAACTACTATTAAAAAGGTAATTTTTGAAGGAGAAGACCCGAATGAGTTAGTACTATTCCCTCTTGAAGCTACAATAGGAATAAAATATTCTGTGCATAATTTTATGGATTTAAAAATTAGTTTATTAGATTCACCTGGTCAATCACTTCCTTTATTATTAGAAGATGAACAAAAACAAATTTTAACTTTTGGGGATACTAAAGCTATAATATATGTCTTTGATTATCCTACTTGGATTGAGAATTCGCAAGATATCATTGATGATATTAAAAAAATTTATGAAATAAAGAAGAAACAAGATTTTGATGCTAAAATTATCCTATTTCTCCATAAAATAGATAGATTAATTAATAAAAAAATCGGTAGTATGCTCGCTCTAATTAAAAGACAGGTAATAAAACAATTAAACCTTCCTGAGGTACTACCAATTTATTTTACTAGTTTACATCCTAATTTAATATTCACTGTTTATAATGCAATTTCAGATATTTTCAGTAATTATTCAATAGATTCTTTAAATTTGAAGAATCTTATTAAAGAAATTATGAATGGTTTATCTAAAACGATCTGTGTTGTCTCTAATCAAAATAACAACCTAATTATTCAAGTTAGTTCTTCTGATTTTGATGCAAGCATCCTTTACTATTTATATGAAGCAATTCATAAATCAAGCAAATTAACTGAAGACCCAATTTCGAAAAGTAAGTTTATAAACGCTGGTTCTAAAATATTATATATGTTAGGGGAGAATATCAGTAATTTCCATTCAAATTTTAAAGATATTCTCTTTTTTTCTGAAGAATTAGAGGAAGAGGACCTAAATAGGTTGATTGACAAGGTTAAAGACGAATTAGGTAAATATTATAATTAATATAAACAAAATTCTACAAAAGAGAGATGCTTAGACAAGTTTATATAATTTTAAATGATAACATTATTTATCAACGATTTTATGCTAAGGGTTTAGATGAGGCTCTCTTTACGAATGTCTATCTAAATATAAAAAAGTCAGCTTTTTCAAAATTCGCTGAAGAAACTGCATCTTATGAATTTTTTAAGTATAAACTTTCATATATTGCTGATAAAGATTTAAACTTAGTATTTCTTTTTGTAACTGGATTAGGAGATGACTTTAAGAATGTTGAACCTCAATTACGTAGCTTTAAAAAAGAATTTCTCGATATCTATAGTGATAACCTCAAAGAAAGCAACCTTAATATAATATCTGATGCGTTTGATCCTATAGTTGATACAATTCATAGAAATTTAAAAGCAAAAATATCAATTGTAGGGTTTTCTGGAGTTGGAAAGACAACCACCACCAAACTTATAAAATCAGAAGAAATTCCAATGCAACATATACCTACGATTACAGGTGAAGTTGCAACGATAAAAATTGGAAAATTACACTTCTACTTATGGGATTTTGCGGGACAAGACCAATTTGATTTTCTTTGGGAGAAATTTATAAGAGGTAGTGATGCAGTTCTTTTAATGACTGATTCGTCTTTAGAAAATCTCGAAAAAAGTAGATACTTCTTCGAATTAGTGAATAAAGTAGTACCTTATTCACGTTTAGCAGTCATTGCCAACAAGCAAGATTTAGCTAGTGCAATGAAAATTGAGGATATTGAAAGGTTAATGGGACATAAAACTTACTCTTTTATAGCTATTGATCCAAACAATCGACCAAAAATGATCCGTATTATAGCAGATCTTTTAGATATGGATACAGAGGTATCACCCTTACTAAAACCAATTTTTGATAGAGATATTTTAATGGATAAAGCTCAAAAGGCTTTAGAACAAGGTGAATTTAATGAAGCGGTTAAGATATTCGAAAAGATTAGTAATATCTGTCTTGAATTGGGAGACGATTCACTTTCAATTGAATTACAAGAGAAAGCTGAAAAATTACGAGTGATTTTGAGTAAATTACCAAGTTCTGGATAAATTTTGTAGAAAGGCTAATACTTCACTTTTTCCAATTGGAATAATATCAGAACGAAATATTATCTTATTATCCTTATAAGGTATCATGAATCTCATTTCTACTGGTTTTTGAGTTTCTAAGGCCTTTTCTATGTTAATTTGAGCCTCCTTAGCAATTTGATTTGGTAAAATCGTAGCTATACTTTTTCCGATGAGATTTTGAGGATATTTATTTATCTCAAATACTTTCTCAACTTTTTTATCCAATTTTATATCTTGAAAAATTCCATCTATTGAAATTCTAAAAATTGAGAAGGGGATATGTTGGAGTAAAACTGCATTTTTTGCCTCACTGAGTCTCAAAAATTCTTGATTTTGCATTTTTTCAATGGCAGTTCCGATTTCCAGGGCTATTGTAATTATTAATTCCATTTCTTCTACAGATATGGTTTTTTTTCGATCCAAGATCATATTTATAGAACCAATTATCTCAAATTTTGAAAAAAGTGGAATTACAGCACCAGTAATAGAATCATCACCTTTAAAGAATTTTTTGGTTATATCAGGAAAATTTTCATTAAATAACGCTACGCCTTGTGAAAACACAATATTATAGGGAGTTTCATCAATTCTTAGATTATTGTTTTGTTCAAAAAAAAATTGTGGAAGTTGTTTATGTGCCCTAATGCTGGCGATCCTTTGCACCTTATCAACCAAATATAAACAAGATCCTTTTAAATTTAAAAAGGCGGTAAAATAATTGACAGTTTTATTCAATAGGTCATTAAGATCATTGACATGATTAGCGATACTAATGAATTTATTCAGAGTGTCTATTTTATTGGCATGTTCTTTAAGCTTTTCTTCTATTATATGTATATCAGATAAATCATGAAATAGATATTGAATAAAAAATTCATCACCCAACTCAATCTCATTTATATTAACTTCTAAA
>JAEOTW010000246.1 GCA_016839655.1 Promethearchaeota archaeon
AGTCACTTCAGGTAGACATATATACTCAGCATAGCCACCATAGCGAAAACCGGGAGAAGCAAAAACTTGGTCACCTTTCTTAAATAATTTAACATCTTTACCAACTGCTTCAACTTCCCCAGCTAACTCAAGCCCTAGTATGTTTACTTTTTTAGGCCCTTTAAGACCAAACATCAATCGAGCAAAGAACCGTACTAAAGGATTGAATCTTTGAAAACCATCTCGAAATGTTACATCTCCTTTTGTTACTGTTGTCGTATGAATTTTCACGAGTATCTCATTTTCATTGGGGATAGGCTTGTCTACATCTTTCATCTTCAAGACCTCAGGAGGCCCGTATCTCTCATATACAATTGCTTTCATTTTTTCTTTATTTTCCATTTTTACACCATTTTTTGAATGCTGACTAATTTATTCTATTAATTTTAATGTAGTAATATTTGAATTTTCTTTAATTTAATTATTTCTTAGGATAAATTCAATCAGTTCAATAGAATAATTATTCACTAAATCAAGAGTCCCATTTTCTAATTCCATTTCTGTTTTACTGAACGTTAAACGAAGTATTGGTGGATATAACTCTACAATATTTATATTGCTTTGAAGAAATTTAATCCAGAAAGGTTCAAGCTTATTACAAGTTGAAGTAATATAAAACCCTGATACCGCTTTAGGAATATTATTGCTATTATTTGTAACCTCCCAATATTTTAGTATCCAAGTTTGAATCTCCAAACTTTGAACTTCCTCACTTAATATATCACCAAGAATCAAGATATCTACTCTTTCTTCAACCAAGAAAGCAGGATCAATCTTTTTTGCATTTCCTACAGATACATCAATGTAATCATCCAGACGATCTTGAAGCATTTCAGCAATTAATTTAGAGAAACCAATTCCTTCCTTGTATATTATCCATAATTTCAATTAATCTCCCCTGATTTTATTATAATTTTTGTGATCATGAAAAAAAAAATCTAATAAATGCGGGAATAATACATATTTTCAATAATTATTCTTTCCTTCCATCCTAATTGCTTACTGTTCATTTTTATTACCTTCTGTTTTTTATTATTAATTATAATATTGATTGGGACTCTAATAAGAGCATGTTCTCTAGAACGGAAAAGAAATAATAACCTAGTATCCGAGAATTTAACTGGAAAGAAGGCAATTTAACATAGAAAAATACATTTTGGAACAAGAAATCTTTATAAAATTCATATCTTTCTACTGCTATGAATATGAATGGATATAAAAAATTCCCATTTTTCTTTAAGTTAGTTGAAAAATAGGAAATGCATTTAAATTATCAATTCATTTTGTTCTTACTAATTGATCCACCCAACATTCATACCATTTAGCAGATAAAAAAATATGAGGAATAACATCCTTAAATCCTTCAGTTTGCAAATCTTCTTGAATTTTTTGGGATTCTTGAGGATTTTTTGCCCATGTATGCAATGTAATAAAGTTGGGTATGTTGCTATAGTTTAGACAATATACAACATTTTTAGAATATTTCTGGGAAAGATATTGAACTGTATCATTCATACTGGTTCCTTCATTTAAATATATATGAAAAACTGTTAAAAATATGATTTTATGGACGGTCAATTCTATAGTAAAACCAACTAAAGAATTCTCAATCATTCGATCCAATCGTTTTCTAACTGTCTTAGCTGAAAGTCCTACATCATCCGCGATATCTGTTATAGGTTTTCGCGCATCTCTATTTAGTGTCTTTATTATCTTATAATCAATAGTTGTCAGTGGTTCTGGGGTTGTTAAATAAGGGAAATTTATAATACCTACAGTTGGTTCACTAATTTTTGCGGTTTTTGTAACATATGTGCTAAAATCCTGAAGCTCTGAAATATCCCTTAGATAACCTGAAATATAGAGAAATTTACCTCCGGCTATTCCGATGTAGAAGACACTCTCATGCTGACCTAGCTCATTACTAAGTGCATCCATTGATTTTGCTTTAGAAGTACCAAAAATTGTGACAATTAAATATTTTAATGCTATAAAACTTGGTCGTGCAATATAGGTATTAATAAATCCATCGTCTTCAAGGTTCTTTATACGTTTATGTACAGCGCTAACAGATATACCCGTCATATCAGCTAGTTGTCTGTAGGTTATTCGAGAGTTTTCCATTAATCTCTTAAGAAGGAAATAATCAGTTTCATCCATGAATCTATCAATTGTAATACAATATAAGGTATAAGATTTAATTGTCCTTCGTATATATATTTTGAAATAGACAAATCGCTAAATCTACTTTTCCTAAATATCCTAAAGAGGGATTTTATTCAATGAATAAGATTAATAAAAACAAAAAGAAAAAGAAAAAGATTAAATCCTGATAATTTTATTTGTTAAATTCTAAGGAATATACAATGTCTTTGAGTTTTTCGCTAAGGTTATTAGCTACAGCAGATATAACAATGCGTATTAATTTTCCATCTTTAATTACAGATAAATGCATACCTCTTGTTTTGAACAATCCAACAGTTTTATATTCAAATATCGTTTCGCGAGCAGGCGTTCCATCTTTTAAGGTTGTCGATTTATCTGAAATCGTTTCAATTTCAGTGGTTAGAATCTTCAAACCTTTGATTATCCTTTTAGGAACCTCCTCCAAACGTCTCTTTGGGGATATTGTAGATACATTCACTTCAAAATTTATATCAGCATAGGAAGCAGTAAAAATAGCTTTACTTATTGGACTAGGATTCAATTCTACAAAATAATCGGGGTATGTTACACTAAATCCCGGTGAATCATTCCGAAATATTTTAGTTTTACCTGCTTGCTTATC
>JAEOTW010000392.1 GCA_016839655.1 Promethearchaeota archaeon
AAATTTATCATTTCTGGAGTTTTAGGGAATGTTATGGTCTTTTTTATGTTTTTAACATATTCAATAATTCTACCTAGTCAAGCCTGGCTCTCGTCAGGACTTTAAATGTTTGTTATTTATTAATCTAGTCTAGTTCCGCAATTTTTTTATTAGGTTTTAGCTTAGCCTTCATCCTTTTCTCTTTCAAATCTAAGGCGTCATTTTCATTGCTAATGATTCTAAACACGCTTGTTTTTCTTTCACTTGATTTAAACGCTTTTTCTAATTCTTCTTCTAATTCGTCTTCCGAATATTCTTTTTCATTTATCGCAAATCACACACTCTTTGATTATTTCAGAATCCTAGTAGGTTAACATTAAATTAATAGTTTGATGTAGCATATTAAGTAAGAATTAATTTTAAATATTTAGAGGACGAAATTAACTTATCCAAAAATGTAAACTTCAAAATAAGTTGTTTATAAGAACAATGAGGAAAGAAGATATTTGTTTCATGTCTGCTTGTGAGATAGCAGAAAAAATTAATACGCAAGAGTTGACAGCTCAAGAAGTTACTGAGAATCTCATAGAAAGAATCGAGAAATTAAACCCAATTATCAACGCTTATTGTACTCCAACTCAGGAATTAGCAAGAGAGATGGCAAAAAAGGCAGATGAGAGAGTAAGGAGAGGTGAGAAAGCAGGAACACTAAACGGGATTCCAATTTCTATAAAAGATGAAACTGAAGTAGAAGGAGTTCGAACTACATTTGGTAGCAAGATTTTTGAGAACAATCAACCACGCAGGGATGATATTTTGGTTAAGAGAGCTAGAAATGCTGGTGCGATTATTTTGGGCAAAACTAATACTCCAGCCTTTGGATTCAAGGGAGAAACAGATAATTTAATTTTTGGATTAACCAAAAATCCTTGGAATTTGGAAAGAACACCGGGAGGATCTAGCGGGGGAGCAGCAGCAGCAGTAGCATCTGGATTGAGTCCATTAGCAATTGGTTCAGATGGGGGAGGATCGATTAGAATTCCTAGTAGTTTTTGTGGTACTTATGGTTTTAAACCCACTTTTGGTCGAGTCCCTCAAAGTAATATGTTATTCTTAGGTTATCTTGGCACTTTCGTTCATAAAGGTCCAATTGTTAGGTACGTTAAGGATGCGGCATTACTATTGGATGTATTAGTAGGAGAACATTTTTCGGATCGATACTCTTTACCTAAACCAAATTACAGTTATTTAGAAAAAATTGATGAAATTCCTAGTAAATTAAAAATTGGGTATTCTCTAGATTTAGGATTCGTGAAAGCACTCGATCCCGAAGTAGAAAAATCAGTTTTAGATGCTATTCAAAAATTTGACCAATTAAACTGGTCAATTGATAAGAGTGAAGTTAAAATAAAGAATCCTGAATCAGTATTCTGGACTTTTTGGGCATCAGGTTTCGGTTATACATTTAAACCTTTTTTGAAAAAATGGAAAGATAAAATGGATCCTGATTTTGCAGAGCTTATTAATGTTGGATTAAATTATTCTGCAACAGATTTGAAAATGGCAGAAGTCCAGAGAGAGACGATTTATATTAACATTTCTAGACTCTTAAAAGATTTTGACGTAATAATCACTCCAACAGTTGCATGTTCTGCATTCGAAATAGGTAAATCTGGAATATATGATAAGGAAAAATTGGAATCAAATTTAATTATAAATGGAAAAAGAATCTCAATATTAGGTTGGTTGTCATTTACATACCCTTTCAACATAAGTGGTCATCCTGCAGCTTCAATTCCTTGTGGTTGGTCTAATGACGGATTGCCAATTGGAATGCAAGTTATTGGAAAGAGATTTGATGAACTAACTGTTCTTCAAGTTTCTAAGGCTTTCGAAAATTTAGCTCCATGGCAAGAGATAAGACCAACCTTCATTTAGATTGATTTACCAATAATCCATAAATAAAATCACCGCAGGTTCGCACCAAATTAAAAACTTAAGATATAATCCAACTAGAAGAGTCTTAAATTAAAAAAAAAAATATTAAATTAATTTTTAAGTATTTATACTTTTTCTGGTGCTGTTATGCCTAAAATTTTATAAGCTTCTTTAAAATCCAGTAGTATTTCTGATTTGTATTTAAGGCCGTCAACTTTAGAAGCCATAAATAGATTTTGTTTAGTATTTCGTTGCAAAGCTTCTTTTTCTTTACCCTTCATTATCTCTCCAATACCTTAAGCTAAAACGTCTCCATTTTCGACCGAACCAACAAAGATCCCGAGATTCTTTTCAATGGTATTATCTGGAGGAACCTCTTCCAAAGCATCTATGAACGCTTTTGCAATCTTGCTTGATTGACTCGCGGGGAACCAAACTCGATTAAGAAGTATAGTCATTATATTCAGTCTCTTTTTATGAATTTTATATTTGATTTCGGGATAAGTCAAAGTTATTCAAATATTCTTAAATATTTTTACATTTATGTTCAAAGCATAGAAATTTGAGATTTTACTTCTAAAACAGAAGAAAGTATATTTCTTGAATAAGACAAAAAATGTTACAATTTTTATCTTTATAGAAAGGTTTTTTATAAAGTTCTTTTATTCTTTATAAGGTAAAAAAGGGTTGTGTTACTATGAAAATAGAGAAGAGGTTCACTTTTACATGTTTAATGCTAGTTTTATTAATTTTTTCAATATCCATTCAGATTAACGACAAAAATTCTTTTGATCTAACTCGAGAGGATTTGAATATTAGACCGAGTGATTTAAGAAACGCGGGATTTTGGAATAATTTTACCTATATCCACATTACTGATTTGAACTGGACGACTGCGAGTAGTTACGATTGGTGCACTGGTTCAGGAACTTGGGGTGAGCCTTATGTAATTGAGAACATGATAATTAATGCAAGCTCATCTCCAATTGGTGCCGGTATCTTTATTGAAAACTCCGCTAATGTTTATTTTACAATTAAAAATGTGACTATAAATGAGGGAACTAATGGAATTAGGTTAGAAAATACGAATAATGGAACTTTAGTAGACAATGTATTATCCAACAATGTAGAAAACGGAATATATATGATTAATTGCATTAACATTACAATATTGCAAAATCAGTTAATTAATAATGATATGTATGGACTGTATTTGTCCTCAAATTGTCTAAACAACAAAATCATAGGGAATACAGCAAAAAACGATGGCACAAGTCTTCAGGAAGCAGGAGTTTTTATGCAAAATTTTTGCGACGATAACAAGATCGTTGAAAATAACATATATGATAATAACGTCTATGGAATAAATATCGAAGATTCTTGCGAAAGTAACTTAATTTATAATAACACGCTCAAAAATGTCGCCGCAAATCAGCAGGATTATGGTATAAGATTAGATAATGATTGTCATCAGAACAATATCTCACTAAATACGATAAAAAACCTAAATAATTATGGAATTATGATAGTTACTTCTGATCAAAATATAGTAACAAATAATAGATTAGTCGATGTATCTATCGGAATATATATGTTAATAGATCTTCAAAGCGAAGTTATTAGCAATACAATTTCTGAGTGTTCAACAGGAATTATTATGAGTGCTTGTAGTGATGGCGATATAATTGGTAATTTCATAAATGAGACGACAAATTTCGCAATAAGAATATATACAAATTGCGATGATAACGATTTTCACGATAACATTATTAAAGATAATGCTGGTATTGGAGTAGAACTTCTCGAACCATTAAACGATAATAATTTATTCTATAAGAATTCTTTTATCTCGAATGGAGTTCACGCTTACGATAACGGAACGGCGACTTTTTGGAACAATACGATAATTGGGAATTATTGGGATAATTACACAGGCTTAGATTTGAATAACGACCATATTGGTGACAGCTCTTTTAATATCCCTGGTGCTGGAAATGCAAACGATAGTCTTCCAATGGTGGACCACGGAACTCCTAGTATTACAATTATTGCTCCGACTTCAAGTGAATACGGTGTTACTGCTCCCGAATTTAATATTCTTGTTAATGAGCCCTATATATACTCTATGTGGTATAAGATAAATAGTAGCGGTAAAAAATACTACTTTACAGAAAATAGTTCAATCAATTTAAGTGCCTGGAGCGCTTTAAGTGATGGTAATCTGACAATTACATTTTATGCTCAAGATTACGCTTGGAATACAGGTTCAACTCCAATAGATATAATTAAAAAAACTTCTAATGGCCCCGACGACCCTGATGATCCTGATAACCCTGGAACTGGATTCCCCCCTATCAATATTGTCTTTATCGTTATTATTAGTGTAATTGTTATTGCAATAATTCTTATCGTTGGAATTGTAATGAAAGTGCGACCAAATAAGAGAAGAATACCAAAATTGCAAAAATTAGATGAAGAGCAATTAACCAAGGCACAATATTTTAAGGATG
>JAEOTW010000247.1 GCA_016839655.1 Promethearchaeota archaeon
AATTGCTGTAAATCCTGCTTTCTTATTAAACTCAAGTTCTGTGTCGATAATTGACTTACCTATTGGTGCAACATCAGCAACAGTTAGATTGGCTCCTAAAACACCATTTAAAGACTCAACAACTCCCTCTAATCCTTCGGGAATGTCAAGCACCGCAAATGCAATGAAAAGACAGTATCCAGTCGCATCTACTGCTGCAGTAGCTAATTGCAAATTACGTGAAACTTCAGCTTTCTTTGGATCTAAAGGATCCAATGTTCCTCCTACTCCTAAAATTTCTGGAGCAATAGCATAGCCTGCTGTGTGATCTGCGCCCATAGGCGTTGTAGCGTATGTCACTCCAATTCCTTTTATTGCTCTTGGGTCATATGCGGGAAATCCTTGGCCTTTACAAGTGGGTATTCTTGTAACTCCTAAAACCTTACCAGTTATTTCCGTTCCATTGGCTAAAATTTTACCTGTTGGAGTTTTCTTTTGAATTTCATCCATGAGTTTTAGAGCAGCTTTAGCATCCCCAAATTCAGCTAACCCTCCTTCCATTGCTACTGCAAGTGTGTCCCCGGCTTCTATAGTATCACATCCAAGATCATTACAGGCACGATTTAACTCGCCTATATCATCTAAATTATAGATACCACAATTCGCTCCGAGTGCCCAAACACTCTCATATTCGAGAACTCCTACAGGATCTTTTCCACCGGGTTTTACCCATATTTCTGAACACTGTATAATACAACCGGGATTACAAAAGTGTGGTCTTGATCCGCCTCTATTTTTGATTATTTCTGCTTTTGCTTCACCAGAAATCTTTTCAGCTCTGTCATCTTGACCTGCAGAAAAGTTTCTCTGAGGTAATCCTCCTGCTTCATTAATTATATTTACTAATACTGATGTTCCATATGAATTAAGAGCACCTCCTGGTTTAGTTACATCATGAGTAGTAAGTGCATCGCTTAATTTTTTTATCCCCGCTTTAAATACTTCTTGATTTGCAATCTCTACTCCTGGAGAACCTGTTTCATCAACAATAATGAATTTTAAACCTTTTGATGCCATAACAGCCCCTAGACCGCCTCTTCCAGCATACCTACTAGGTAATCCTTCAGGGTCATTAAAACAAACTCCTGCCATAGCTCCAAGAAGTTCAGCGGCGATTCCAACACTGCATATTCCTACTTTTTCACCATATTCTTTAAAGAGATCTTTATACACACCATATAATCCTTTTCCAGACCATTTATTAGCATTAATAAATTCTCCACCATTCATAGTTACTTTGAGAAGATAGTAGTCATCTCCTTCATGTTTTCCTTCTACAATTATAGCCCCTATACGCATCCTCGCTAACATTTGAGCAAGTGGCGTCCCTGCATTAGCTTCCTTTATCCCCCCCGTCAAAGGCGATTTTCCTCCAACAGAAAGTCTCCCACTTGAGGGAGCGGCAGTGCCAGTGACGATTCCTGGTGCAAATACTAACTTGTTATGAGGTCCTAATGCATTACATGTGGGTGGAACTTCTTTACTAACTATGGTTGATGTCATACCACGTCCACCTAAAGCAGCATAATCTCCCGGGAGATCCTCATATTTGGCTTCAAGGGTATTCATATTAACTCTTAATATTCTTTTTGGCAAATTTTTCACCTCTAATTTTTTAGGCGAATAATAATAGTGTTTCTATTTTATTTAACAATGTCGTTATGTACTATCTGAAATAACGAAGAATTAGCCTTCTGGATGTTTTTTACAATTTAGTCTGACTTTTAAGTATAATTAATCATAGAAAATAATACATTTAATAGAATTACAATTTTATTACTTCTTGAGAGATATGGACAACCCAAATGATAAGGATATTAATTCTCTATCCATCCTAATTGTTCAGAGTGGAGATATAATAAGAATTAAGACATCTAAAGAGAATTTGAGAAAAGAATTTTATGACCTATATAGCTCAATGTTGAAGGATTTAAAACTAAAACAAAAGGATGTCTATCTTAGTAATGAAGAAGGCAAGATGATTGGTGATCTTGATCTAAATAGCCCATTGAAAGAGATTATTCAGAAATTTGGCACAAAACTAAAGTTATATTATGAAAAAATAATCTAAATACCCCAAGCTTATAGTCTTTACTCAAAAACAGGGATTATAAGATGACTTGGATATTCCTTTGAGTGATAGATTTTTTGTTCTGCAGTAAGATAATCTCCAGGCTCACCTTCTCCCCCTAAATTTGAATTGATATCAAATCTCGGGAAATTACTTGAAGTTATTTCTATTCGTATCCGATGTCCTTTTCTAAAGTAATTTGATGTATTTCCAAGGTCAATTTCATATTTATATACTGTTCCTGCTTCAATATGAGAAGGATTATCTTCACCATCTCTATATCTTGCACGAATTCCGGCATCTAAAATATTTAACGCTTTACCTCGAGGATACACATCTACTAATTTAACCATAAAATCTGTATCTTTTGTCGTAGAGGAAGCATATAGGATCATCTTTATTTGACCGGTTAATTCTAATCCTTCCTCTAATGGCTTACTTGTATATATTAATACATCTTGTCTTTTTTCTGCATCTTTCTGATTATGAGCTCCCTTTAAAATAAGTAAATTCCTTCCGCCTTTGGTGATAACTGGATTCATTGGATCAAAAGAATAACTATCTTCTAATTCATCTTTGGGGACTTCAAAATTTAAAATTCCATCTCCATTAATGCTATTTGCTTTTCCACTAGAGTGGATATATAAATTTCGATATTCAATATTACTTGGTGGCCAATTTTCTGTATATCTCCATAAATTTCTTCCTAATACCCAATATTTAATAGAAGGTTTATTTATATCAGAAAATGCATCTTTCTCTTCCATCAACCAATATTTATTCCAATTAAGATTAAGAAAATCTCTAAAGAAACTAAGCATCCCACCATTCATAATTTTACTTTCAGGGTGCCCCGGTGCACCATGTGCCCATGAGCCTATTTTTATTCTTGAATATTTTCTTGCGTCTCCAGTCGCCTTTTCTTTAATATCTAGAAAATCTTTTAATTGCTTTTCAAAAAACATATCCTGCCATCCAGCTAACATGAACACAGGTTGTGATAAATTCGCTATATTCATGTCTAAAAATCCAGACATCTTGTAAGTATCTTTTTCTAATCCTCGTGTAATCAAGAAATCATTTAAAAACTTGAAATAGACATCAAAACTACGTTTAGAAGGATCGAAATTCTTAACATTATAATAGTTAACTAATAAATCTTGAATTTCCTTTATCGATTTGCCTTTTAGCTGTGATAGGCTAATCCTGCTCTCTTTTTTAATTGGTTTATTAAATAATGCATATTCTGGGTTTAGAAACCTCTCAAACATTAGCTTTGTAATTGTTTGCACTTGGGGAATATCTTGATGTGAAACAATATTTACCATTATTCTATATATGGAAGTTGTAAGTGCATGAATTTGTAACCCTCCATTATCCTTCCATAAATTCAAGGTTGAGGTAATAGCAGGGGTCATACAGGTTAAATATTTGTTATCCCAAGATAATGCAAGTTGAGTTATGCCAAAATAACTTGCACCAACCATACCGATTTTACCATTATACCAATATTGTTTAGAAATCCAATCTAAAGTTTCTAATCCGTCCTCTCTTTCAGTGAACAGATAATAATTAAAACCATTTGAATGACCCGTTCCTCGAATATCTTGTATTACAGTGACAAATCCATTTGCTGCATATCCATACCCTACAAAACTAAACATATCTTTCCAATATGGTAATCTTACTAAAATTGTTGGACATTTGCTCTTTCTTTTGAATATTTTTTTAGGGAGATATATATCGGTAGCCAGCTTTACTCCATCCTTCAGTTCAATAAAAGTTTCTGGATATCTTTTTACTCCATTTTTTCCAAATCCCACCCCTAAAATCATACCTATTATTTTAACAAATGGAATAGATCCATACCTAACTATATTTGTTATTAATTTCCATATGAAATTGGGAAACTGAGGTTTTATTGGTACTTTCAAATAAGATAAGCTTGTAACATGGTTTTCTCTCATTACATTTAAGAAATGTTAATACCTTATAAAGTTTAAAAAATAATAGATGGCAGGCCCGAGGGGATTTGAACCCCCGATCTTCAGCTTAGGAGGCTGCCGCCTTATCCAGTCTGGGCCACGGGCCTAAAATTAGTAAATTTCTCTATATCATATAAACATAGGATATAATAAAAAGTTAAATGAATAAATAATAATTCAAGTGCTTTTTTTGTGGGTACTTAATAGACAAATTTATCGTTGGGTTTTATGTGGGTATTTATGTATAACACTATAAAAAGTATAGAAAGGTTTTAATTAGCTGTGTATTTAAATGTAATTATAAATAGTTTTTTATGAATAATTTTTTTTTGAGTTTTTGAAATATGGAAAGACGACCTAATAGACCTATAGACTATCTAAAGGATTCTTTAAATAAAGTAATACTTATAAAAGTAAAGCGAAATAGATTGTTTAGAGCAAAATTAATGTCATTTGACGAGCATCTGAATATCTATATCGAAAATGCTGAACAAATTTTTGAATATCAGGATGATGAAGGTAATGTTCGTGAGGAACATGAAAGTCTAGGAGATATAGTTATACGTGGTGACAATATTATATTTATCAATTTATCTGATTAATGCTAATGCGTAAATTGATATATATCCAAAACGGTTTATAAATTTCTTGATATATAATCATCTGATATACAATCATTATATCTATGCAATACATTTGTAATTATCTTTTTATATGGCGAATATTTTGTAAGTAATAATTGATTTGTTCGAAATAAATGAAATTTTTAGTTTTAACATTGAGTAACCAAATAATATTGAATTCACAAAAAGAAGAAACTAAGGAAAAATTAATTCTAATCCATCCAAATTTGGGGCAACCTTCTATTTTAAAAATAGATCGTAAATTAAAAAAGAGAAAACTTCAAGCTCATTTGTATTTTATTAGTTCTGAACCAGATCCCCAAATATTAAAAGAGTATCTTACAAAACAAATATCTCTAATGCCTTTATTTGACTATAAATGGTCATATAGATTAATTTTTAAAAGAAAAGAACAAGGATTCTTCTCAAAATTAAAAGAAAAAATATTTCAAAGAAAGAAGAAGAGAGCATTAGAAGATAAATTAAAGTCATCAATAGAAGGAGATCTTGATTTAGAACAAATAAAGAGATTAAAATCTCGTTTACATAGAGGAGAGCCAATTTATCCTAAAATTATCGCTCTTGAAACATATTCTGTATCCGGGATTCAAGAGGTATCAAATGTTGGAGATTTCAAGCCTCAAGAAATTCTAAAAAAAAATCAATTATATGGAATATTGGATAAACTCTATAAGCTCAATATTGAATTTACTCTTAGTAAGGAAGTACTTAATTTTCTAAAGAGACGAAATTTTATAATGTTTGATATAAATTACCTCGATACTCGAATAAATTATCATTCACTTGTAGTTTCAAAACAAAAATGGAAAGATTTTATATTTATTCATGCTACCGATTTACACTTAGCAGAAAGAAATGATAGGCTTTATGAGCTTATTAAAAAATGGACTGAATCTTCAATAGTAGAAAATGCTGAAGATTTTTTTGAAACAGTAAAGAAAAAATTGAGGCTTACGAAGAAAAAGCCGAACCAAGAAAAAATTTTATCCGAGATAAAAGTACCATTGAGAAAACGTTTAATTAATTCTAATAATCAATTTCGCATATTTATTAAATTAATGAATCGTAAAGTACTAAGAAATGAACTTGATTTCATTGTACTAACAGGAGATCTTGTAGATTATACCATATTAAGCAAACTAGCAACAAAAATTGATAAACTAAATGAATTCAATTATGAAGATAGTAATTGGATGATTTTTAAGAGTATTATTCTTAATACTCCTTTAAAAGAAAAGTACAAAGGAGTCTTGAGGGGCGAAGAATTAAATTGTCCAATTTTTACCACATTAGGAAACCATGATTTTCGACCGTTCCCTTATGATATCACGTGGGGAGAAATGTACAGAAAGATCGGTTTGAATGCCTCTGAGGCGATTGCACTAAATCAGTTATTTTCTGCTTCCCCTATTAGTGCTATAACAAAAAGTTCTCTAGCTCTAAAGGGATATTTTTCTGAAATTAATTCATCAACAGATTTTTCTATTAAACTCGGTAATAATTTATTTATAATTCTTAACACAGGATCAGATTCGTTTAAAAACCTTAAAGATTTAATCACTGGCCATCCTTCTGTAACAGGTGTTTCTTTTAAACAAATAAAATATTTAGAAAACCTCATTAATAACCAAATTGATGAAAGTACTAATACTTATTTATTTTTACACGGTCCTCCATTAAATACAGAGGGTAAAAAATATAGTATTAATTTGTTTGAAAAAAAGGGAAGTCGATTTATAAAGAGGAAGATGAGTGAATTTCGGGAATCACTCATAAAAAAAGTAGGAAAGCCATTATCACAAGCGCGTATAGATGGAGTATTTAATGTTAAATATGGGTGTGTTTCATCTAATTGGGAAAAACTTGTGGAGTTTTGTAAGAATTATGCAATTCTGACTTTATCTGGTCATACTCATACAAACCGAGAATTTAGATTAGATGATCCAGGGCCACAAAAATCAAGTGTATATGATGCACCTCCATTTAAACTAAAAAAAATCGAAAATCCCGCAGCTATTTATTATGACAATTATTCTGAGATTTATGATGACCCTGTAGCTATAAGTCAGAATGGACCATTTGTAGTACAAACCCCTGCCTTAGGACTGGGAAGTTATCAAAATCCAAATACAGCAGGAGGCTATAGAGAACTAATTGTTAAAGATGGAAAATTATCTTCATTCAAAGTGAAATACATTAGCCGTTAAGGAAATAATTTCAATTATGTTTTGACCTGTTTTAATACTTTTGAATAATATTTCTGAATTGCACTTAGTTCTAGATATATTTAAACTTCATTAAAAGCAAGGATTATTTCATTTTTTACCCAAAAAATTTTCTTTCTCTACAAATAATTTATTAAACTGGAAAGGACTATCTATCAGAAATTAGATATTCATATACATAACTGGAAGTGGGATTCTTGCATATTAAAAATATTTCTGAAATCCTTAAAAAAGACTTGCCTGAAATTCAATTAAATCTTAGGCGAATCGGTCTTCAAGCAATATCAAAAGCAATTTCCGCAGTAAAACCAAAAAATTTAATGGAAAAATCAATTAAGGTATTTAAAAATAAATTGTTAATTGGAAATGATGAATATGATTTACAGGACTATCATAAAATTCACATCATTGGTGGTGGAAAAGCAGTTACTGAAATGGCATTCACGATTGAAAGAATTCTATCAACTGTAAAAAATATTGATTATAATGGTATTGTTAATGTACCCTCAGTTATTGGAAATCAAGAATCTCATAAAGATAGTAAAATAGATATAAATTTTGCTGCCCATCCAATTCCAAACGAAAATGGAATTAAAGGTACTTCTGCAATGATGAAAATCATAGAAGAATCGAATGCTAATGATCTTGTTATATGTTTAATCTCAGGGGGAGGTTCTGCTTTACTTCCCTTACCAATAAAGGGTATTACTCTTAAGGATTTACAAGAAACTAATTCTTTACTTCTATCCTCAGGAGCCTCCATTCATGAGATCAACACCATAAGAAAACATTTATCAGATTTTAAGGGAGGAAATTTGGCAAGAAAATTATTTAATATAAGCGGTGCTACTTTAATATCCATAATAATATCTGATGTTGTTGGAGATAATTTAGATGCTATAGCGTCTGGACCTACTGCACCAGATAAAACTACCTTTAAAGAGGCTCTTGAAATTATTAGGAACTACCACCTCTTGGAAAAGATTCCGAATTCAATAAAAGAACATTTAATAAAAGGATTTTCTGATACCTCTTTAGAAAATCCAAAACCTAGTGACCCATGCTTTTTAAATGTTCATAATTACTTAATTGGAAGTGTAAGATATGCTGTTGAAGAAGTTGATTCTTTCTTACGAGATGAAGGATTTGAAGTGGATTATTTTTCTAATAATATAATAGGTGAAGCAATAGAATTTGGAGAATCATTATATAAAATTGTCTTCAATGAAGTTCAAAAAAAATTAGATTCAGGCAACCATAAAAGAAAAGCGTTGATTGGTACTGGGGAGCTAACTGTTACAATCAGAGGAAAAGGGATTGGGGGAAGAAATCAAGAGATGTTATTAAGTTTCTTAAACCACGTAAAAAATGAAAAATTTAACTATAATTTCATGATCATTGGTGCAAATCTGGATGGAATTGAAGGAAATAGTAAAGCAATGGGGGCTCTAATTGATAATTCTGTATTTGAGCAAATGATAATATTGAAATTGAATCCAGAGAAATACCTCCAAAATAATGACTCAAATACATTTTTTAACAAATTAAAATCTGTAATAATTAGTGGACCAACAGGTTGTAATGTAAATGATTTAATCTTGATTCTTATTTCAAAATAAGTTTAAATACTTAATTGAGTAATAAAATAAACAAAGATGAGTGAAGTAATAGTTTGCCCCTTGTGTGGTTTTAGTTTTAGATATTCAAATGCTATAACTGAAAAGAAAAGAATTAAATGTCCGATGTGTGGCTTTGAGTTCGGAAAACCTCAAATTTCACCTTTTACTCCAAAAGAATTTGATAAGAAAATCTAGTGAAGAATGATATCACAAAATTGATTAGAGTGAAGAAATTAAATTCAAATATAATCCGATAAAATCCTTTAACACATTATTTATTTCTATATTGATAAATTTTTTAAAGATTGAAGTTAAAATTAGATCACCGATTAATTTTTATTAATTGATAAATAATTTTCAATTTAATACAAAACAAATTCATGGTAAAATACAATGGCTAAAAAAGATAAGAAAAAAAAAACACCAGCGCGAACAACACGAATGGGCTATGATAAATCAGAAGCAGATGAAGAACTAATAGCTGAAGCTTTGAAACGGAAAGATATGGATACGGGGCGTGTTGAATTACTTGATCGAGATACTTCTACACCGGTTATTGAAACATATGATGAAGATACTGGAAAACTTGAGGGAAGTATCGTTTTAAAAGATCGTAATCGAGAAGGCTTACTAGCTTTAGTAAAGATAATTGAAACAGTAGATGTAGAACAGGACCATGATGGAAATATTAATTCGTTTGCCCATAGTGGTAAGTTTAATATTGAAAATCCTAGTACTGTTGATAGATTATGGGATGTTGACGTTTCTCTTGAAAACATTGGAAGTACTGATCTGAAATCTAAGGATATATCAATACAAGAATTAGGAACTGAATCACCAGATAATATCGATTCAAGAGATTTTAAAATAACAAAGGATATAAAAAATTTATTACTTGTCAAAGAATTTATAAGTACACTTCCTAACGCTGATGACGTTCTTAATATTAATGATATTGAAAAAGAGTTATTAAAAACAAAAGATAAAACAAGTGAAGTCTCTACTAAACCCCCTTCAGAGCCAGAATTAGAAGACGAAGAGGAAGAAGAGGAAGAATTAGAAGTAGAAGGTGAAACGTGGGGTGATGGTGGAACTCTAGTGGAAACAGGATTAGAATCTTTTGGTATTTCGATTGATAGAGATAATGCTGTAACTTTTGCGATAGCAATTAAAAGTTTATTTGATAAACCAGTCTCAAATATTAAAGTAATTAAAGAAATTCCTGATGATTTTACTAATCCAGTAATCACAGATACAACCGAAGGAAGAGCAGATATTGAAGGTAATAAGATTATATGGACAATTGATAAATTATCACCTGATTATACCATTATGTGCAAGTTTAAATGTAATATTATGGTAACCGATATTGCTAAAAGAAAAACTGGAAAAATAGAAGTTACTTATAAAGCTGCTTCCTCATATGCTGAAGGCTTAGCTATAGAAAAATTTGACGCCTATACAAGAAACAAATTTTATGTTGACACCGTTGAAAGAGATGAGGAACCAGGTATATTTGATTGTAAACTTGTATTTGATAATTCCTCCGAATTTATTATACAACTTTTCAATGCGGATGTATATTCCCCTGAAGATGAGAATAATAAATTTGTAGATATTGATCCAAATGATGTCCCAATGTTACCAAGTGGTGCACAATGGCATTCAACAAAATGGCAATATGAAAGTGAGGAATACCCAACTTTTAGAAAGAAATTAGAATTTAGAGTAATGCCAGATTTCCAAACAATAGTTAATGGAACTATGGCATTATCGGATGTAATTCTAGAGATTGGAAGCATTTCTGGTGTAATGTCTTATAACTTAACTGAAGTTCCAACTTATCGAGCAAAAGATGTTATTGCTACTCTTAAAATGGTTAATAATGGGTCAGCACCACTCAATGAAGTTAAAGTAGTTCAACAATACTTCTCTGATGAATACCAACCTCCAAAAGCGAATGAAATTAAATTGATGTGGGATGGTGAAGAAGTTGAAGTTTCAGCTGGTGCTGTAAGTTTTGAAGAAAAAGCTTTCATAATTGATCTTAAGGATTTGAAAGATAGCAGTACTGGTATGTTTAAACCAGACTCAACTTTAGAGTTTGAATATCCTATTCACTGTGAAAACCCCGCACGCGATTCTACTTTTGAATCTGAAATAATTTATCTTGCAAATACCTTTCCAGTAAGTCAAGAATTAGAATTCAAACCAGAGGTACCTGTAATCGAAGCAATGCACATCAGACGGAAATTCAGAATTGGAAAGGAAGTTGTACCTATTGGAGATCTTGGGAATTACAGAATTATATTGACGCTTGAAAATATCGGAGAATCTAAATTACATAATTTGATACTTCTAGACAAGGTACCGGATTCATTTGAATATGGATCCTATTCTATGACTCCAGAAATAACCGATGAAGTTGGTCAGGATACATTAAAGTGGGATATAGATATTTTAGAAGTTGGGGATAAGTTAGAAATTACATATGAGATAACTGGTACTGGTAAATATAGTCCCTCTGATGCCCAATTAGCGCTTTAATCTTAATATAGCATTTTTTATTTTTTTTATTTTTTATATTTACAATAATAGTTTAATAAACACTATCAAAATTATTAAATGAATAAATAACGAAGTTTAATTTAATTACTACTTTTAATAAGTCTTGAGAAATAATGTTAAGAAAACGTTATCAACTGAATTGGATGTTTGAATGTCCTGATGCGGTGTTGACATGTTCAGTATTAAGATGTCGCGATAAAGAGGGTAATGACCGTAATTTTCTTGTTTTTGGAGGACATGATAAAACCCTTTATTTGATGGACGAAGAAATGAATATTGTTGATGATAGAGCATTTGATGGATGGTGTAGATGCAGTTATTCCATAGATCTTGACGGAAATGGATGCGATGAGGTATTAGTAGGAGCTGGCGATGGTAATTTCATGGTTTTAAAATTAAATGTTGAGAAAAAAAAGCTCACAGGATTAATGCGATACAAAGCTTCAAAAAGAATCAATTGCTGTATCGCGGGAGATTTCACGCGAAATGGGAATATTGAATTGATTTTTGGAAGTGATGATAAAACACTTAAGATTTTTACAGATATTAAGGCAAAAGATCCCGAGTATATATTATATTACGATTCTTGGGTAACAGCGTGTACATTAGGCTTTATAAAATTACCAGATAATGATGATCTTATATATGGATTATTAGTTGGCACAAAATATGGATTGGTTCAATTAGTTCAATTTCAGGATAACATGCTAGATATTATATGGCAGAATAACTTTTCCAATCAGATCAATGATATCAAAGTTGGAGATGTAACAAATGATGGATTAAATGAAATTTTACTAAGTACTGATGATTCCTTTATTAAAATCTTAAACAGTGAAGGAGAACCCATTAAGGAGATTAATACTGAGGAAGGGCGTCCAATCTCGCTATTAATTGAAGATATAGATGGAGATAACGCGAAAGAAATAATCGCTGGATGTGCAGATGGATCTTTAAAAGTATTTCATAATCCCACTTTAGACTCACAAGAATTTGAATTGAAATGGAAGACTAAAGTATCAACCTCTATTAAAAATGTGAGTTATCTTACAGGAGAAGATAAGAGTGTAAAGCATATTATTTTTGGAGGATATGATCGCAC
>JAEOTW010000248.1 GCA_016839655.1 Promethearchaeota archaeon
GGATCCTGCTCCTTAAATGAAAATTCTGTAGCGATAAATTCACCAGTCGAGATATCAGCAAAAGCAACACCAAATCCATTTCTCCCTTTGATCATTGAGGAAATATAATTATTTTCATTTGCTTTTAATAAATTAGGTTCTATTATTGTCCCTGGTGAAATAACACGTGTAACTCCTCTTTTAACTATTCTACCTTTCACTGTAGCGGGATCTTCAAGTTGATCAACAATTACTAATGTCTCACCGAGATTCATAAGATTATTAAAATAATTATGCCCAGAATGATGTGGAATCCCTGCTAAAGGAACTTCCCCCCTTTTTGTAAGTGTTATTCCCAAAAGTTTTGAAATTTTAACAGCATCATCATAGAAAAATTCAAAAAAATCCCCCATTCGATAAGCGATGAGATTCTCTGGAGGATATCTTTTACGGATAGAATACCAATGCCTTAACATAGGAGTTAATTTCCTTGAATCTATTTCCTCCATAATCTACTCATTTGAAATTTAGGTAAAATCAATATTCAATATAATCTATTATAACAGTAATTTAATATTAACTGTATTTGTTAATTTTTTAATAACAATAATTTAGAAGATAATTTGGGTTTTTATTAGTTCTAAGAGTCTCTAAGAATACTAAGAAAAAGCTTTTTTATTGGAGGACATTCTCAAAACTTATCTAATCTCTTGAAATCACGAGTTTTGTAATTAAAAATGGGAAGTTTTGGTAGTTTTTTCCCTGATAAACGTTCATATTTTTTTATAATATATTTTTGTAATCCTATTTCATCAATAGAATTATTTGAACCATCAAAATTATAAGGAATCTCTATTAGAATAACTCTTCTCTTACTACAAGCTTTTCTCCTCAGATCATCATATTCTTGCTGAAGGATTAATTTCTCAACTCCATAAATTGGGATGTAATGTTGAGGACCATTTAACTCGAAAGCTAATTTTAATTTTTCATTATATTTAATAATTTTTATTCTTAGTCTAAATCCAAGGAGTATTAAGATTTAATAAAAACAAAAAAAAGTATTTATATTTTTAGAATTCGCTTTTCTAAGGTTAAATCATATGCTTCTTTCATTGCTTCTTCATAGATATCAATTTTATACTTATTATGGAATGGACTGATTTTACTTCCAAGTTTAGCTAATTTATACATTGTTTTTGGTAAAGCTTTAATTCCTCGGGTGGTCACCATAGATGTTGCTCTTTTGAACTCTTCCAACGTATTATCATCATAGCCACCTAAAAAGCCATCTAAGAAAGAATAGAAGAAGATAAAAACAAAAATCCCCAATAAGAATAGTATAGCTGTATTAATAATTTTGTCTCCCAGAGGAATAGCCCAAATCAACTCACCTAAGTAGTATAAAACAACGAAATTTATAATTGCTGAAATAACTGGAGTTATAAAAGTCTTAAATGGATATAGTTTAAATTTAATCATCTTTTTTCTAACAATCCACCACGCTACGATATCCTTTACTAATACTGCTGGGATGTAAGCAATTATCACAAACACCATATCTCTAAAAAGAATCACAAATAGAAACATAAGCAATGCTCGAGTCACCTGTTCAATAATCCAAACTACCATAGCATAATTCGTGCGACCTGTACCTTGGAATACGGGATCAACCAACCATGAATATATACCACCTATATGGAAAAATAATAATGGTACTAAGAATTTAACTGCAGGAGCACCATACTCTTCACCAGCAGCTCCAACTAAAAATTTAGCACCAGTTGCAAATAAAACAGATATTAAGAAAAAAGCAAAATAGTTTCCCCATCTGAACGCTTGATAGATATATAATTTTGTTAAGTTTTTCTTATCATGGGACATTGATTCACTATATGCTCCTAATAATGTATTCGAATATAAGGTAACGAGCTGCACAATCATTCCTAACGTCCAAGTAAGATTAAACCAACCTAAATTATTAGAATAGTTTGCTACAAATGTAGATGTAATTATTACTTGTATAAACCATCCTATTTGTACAAAACCTTCTCCAATCCCTAATCTTGAACCATATACTAATGATTCTTTAACCTCTTCTTTAGAGAAATCAATCCTAAAACAAGTTTTCGGTGAAAATCCTTGTTTTCTGAAAATCAAAATAGATATTAAAAATGTCATCCAGTAATCAAAACACCTTGCTATAGCATACCCGATTCCTGCTCCTAAGGCTTCACCAAAAATAGGATTAGCAGCACCCCATATGCGACCAATGTAACAGAAAGTGACCTGCCCAATCAATAAAAATACAATTTCCCAAGCGATATATAATATTAGATAATAATCTGAACGTTGCA
>JAEOTW010000040.1 GCA_016839655.1 Promethearchaeota archaeon
CTAAATGGTCTAGCGGGAATGCACAATTTGTCACTCTTAATGGAATTAGGTACTCCATTTTGCAGATGGAACCTGAACGTTTTATAAGCACAAATCGTCATAAGAAAGGACATTTAATTGGTGCTGCGACTCCAGATGGAGATAAATATATGTTGGCTCATATTAAACCTAAAGCCAAAGGTTGGTTTCATATGGCATATCCTGCTGTAGCAAGAGCAGCAGCTATGTTAGAAAAAGACTCCCACTCAGAATTTATTGAATCTAAAGTTGAATTAACTAGTGAAACTAAGGAAGAGATAGCATATGAGAAATCATCAGGACAAGCTGTAGAGAACCAAGTTGCATCAACTCAACCTAAGATTGATCCGTATCTTAAAGCAGAAATTGAAGGTTTTTTGCAATGGGTTAATAATCCTACAGGACTAGCGGGTTATATCTCCTACATTTTACAACAAAATGACCAATATAGAATTTCTCGACTTGCTGAACTTTATAAGGAGTTATATCAACTATTTTATGGTTAATTGAAAAGATTTGCGAAGTTCACTAATTCATAATCAATTAATTTTCTACATTTAAGATAAAGAATGTAAAATCTATGT
Organism: Promethearchaeota archaeon; assembly: GCA_016839655.1. The sequence continues at coordinate 603 of JAEOTW010000040.1, forward strand.
ATTTAATCTTTAAATATTAGTTCTAGATAAATATTAATTAAAATCTATTCATAAATCAATATAAAATCGAGAAAAAAGAGAAAAAATAATGCTGAAATTAAAATTTAAACTAATCACAAAAGTTAAAATCCCATTATATTCAATATTAATCGCTGTGGTATTGATGATTATAATTGGTACGATTGGAACATTAGAACCATTTGGGAGAGGAACAAGGAATTTCACTTTCTTCTTTGGAATCGTTATAGCAATTTTCTTATTTATTGGGATTTTTGAAACTATATATCTTGTTCTTACAGATGTGTTTTTTATCAAAAAAGAAACAAGACAATTTAAAGATAAAGTTCTAAATGGTGGTAAAAAATGTATCGTTGTTTTATTCACTTTAATGATATCGCTTGTTTCATTATTTGGAGCTATGCTTACATATTATTCTCTTCGTCTTCCTCCTTCCTTTAATGTAGATCCTATTCTCCAATTGGAAACTTGGACAGCAATCCCTTCGGGTAATAATTTAGAAAAGCATCATAAATCTAATACTGAACTATTCTATTGGAATGATGAATTTTATCTAGTTTATCAGTCTTCTAAGTGGCACCTTCAGGATCTAAATGGTGAATTAGTTGTAGCTAAATCCTCTAATGCTTCTGCTGGAAGTTGGCAGACAGTAGCTACTATTAAAGGTCCTGGACAAAATGATGTAAGAGATCCATTATTAACGGAGATTAAAGGAACACTATTTTTATACTTCTTACCTAATTTTGAGTTTGATCCTAGTCCAAATTGGACTTTTTATTGCTCAAGTATAGATGGTGAAACTTGGTCAATTCCAGAACAAATATTTGTCAACGTTTCTCATGGAACATCATGGCAACTGGAAGGTGGGTGGCATTTTGGAAGACAAGAACCAATAACTAATGATAATAATACTTGGTATGTTATGGCTAGCAATGAAGAAGAAGACAACCCCGAAACAATTTTATTAGAAACTAATGACGGTGTAAATTGGACAGAAGTATCTGTAGTTTACGATACTTATTTTAGTGATGAACCTTGCTTGATGTTCTTACCAAATGGTGAATTAATTGCAACCTTACGCGTGAGTTCTGTGAGTAGTTGGGAAGATTATTTATTTGGTACTCCTCATGCTTGTACTATCATAGCTACATCATATAACAATCTCTTAAACTGGTCATATGCTACAGATTTCCAAACACGATTAGATGGGGCAACCCTTTTCGCGTTGGAAGATGGAAAAAGAATTTTTGCTGCAGGACGTAATCACCTCGGTCCAAGTATCGATCTTGGCAATCACATAAGTAAAAAACGAACTTCAATTTATGAAGTTAACCAAGATAGACTTATCCATCTTTTTGATCTCCCTAGCAATGGTGACACCGCTTATACGGGAGTTGTAATAAGAGGTGATGACATTTATGTTAGCTACTATACATGTCCTATCAATCACGACTATCCATGGATTGTTGGGATAATGCTATTTACAGCAACGGAGATAAGGATGGCTAGATTTAGTGCTACTGGATTAATTCAATATGCAAATCAATTTGGAGGTAGTTAATATGACTGAAGAAAAAGTAAAGGAAAAAGAATTAACTCAAATTCAAAAATTTATCATCGAGCTTATTATCATGATAATTGTGGGTCTTCTCGTTATTGTTCCATTTATATTATGGAAATATCATTTCTTCATTTAAACGGAGGTCTAAAAGAATGAATCGTAAAGAATTATGGGAATCAATAAAAGAGAATAAGTGGACAATATGGAAATATTTTCGAATTATCTACTGGACATCTTTATTTAGCCTTGCCTTGTATTTTATTCTAGATATCGCAATTTCTTTGATGTTTTAAGAGGATTTCATTTCTAAAACTAATTTTTATTTATTTTTATCATTTTTACCTTTTTAATTTAAAACCACATTCTCTGCAGAAATTTTCACTATAGTCTTGCACTTTAGATCCACATTTTGGGCAAATTATTGTCTCTTTTTTAGCTGTCCTTTCTTGATGTAATGCTTCATATTTTAACCTCATTCTATCTACTATTCTTGTGGCTACTCTAACTGAATGTGGTTCCTTTTTTCTCCCATAAGTTACAGAATAGATAATAATCCCTATAATAATGATGGGTAATAAAACAATGAGAATACCTAAACCAAAATTTTCTGCATGAATTATCCTTGCTGAGAAAGTATAATATACTGTACAATTTCCTAATGTCGAAGAATTCGCCCATAGACCGTATCCTAGAATAGAAGATGAATTTATATTTATATATCTTTCAATTGTTTTATTAAAATAATCTCTCCATATTGTATCGTTATTCTGGTCATTTATCCATATTGAACCATTATTTTCAGTGAAGTTAGCTTTTAAATATAATCCTTCAATAATTTGCCCTCCAAAAATATTGCCAGAGGGAACGGATACCTCCGAAATTAAGGTTGGAATACCATATTTTAACTCAATTTCATTGTCATAATCTAAATTGGAACTTTTAATTGTATTATTTTTTACAGATTGTCCATTGGATATCACTTGAAAATAAGCAATACTAAATACTAACAGTATAATGATAAAAATATGCAAAAATTTTTGGGAAAATCTGTTTAATTTAGAAGAAAGCAATTCATATCAGTATCTTTAAAACATTGAATTATAATAAAAAAAGATAGTCTTATATAAATACATACATAATTACAGATCTCAGCAGTTCTTATCAGATGTTCTTAATTGAAACGTTTATTATCTTATATGAATTATAAATAATTAATCTAAAATTCATAAGGAATAAGAGAGAAAATGAGTCTGCCATCTAAAAAAGCCATTCAAGTTGATGAGAATACTGTAAATTACGAGTTTAAAATGTTGAACCATGTAATGTCGCTTGTCTACCATGAAGATAAATGCATAGAGTGTGGTTTTTGCCATAGAGTATGCCCTGTTACTGTTTCTATATACGATAAGGTCTTGAAAAGAACCGCAATTGGAACACCAAAAGAAATGAAGATAGATTCTGATAAAAAGATTGTAGTTGATACAGATAAGTGTGTATGGTGTGGTTCATGCTCTTGGATTTGCCCAGGATACACCTTGGAACTCTATATTAATGGAGAAAAGAAATTAAATCTTGTAGAAAATGGTTCTCTTCCAGAATTTGACGAAGAAGTTCGAACTCTGGAGAATGGACAAAAAGTACGTAAGGTTGTAGAAGGTTCTATAACAATAACTTGTAATGAGAAAGATGCTAAAGTGTTAGATGCTTTTTGTGATGAATGCTCTGTGAGCGCAATGGAAAGAAAGGGTAAAGCAATTGAAGTAGACCGAGATAAATGCATTCTATGCTTTAAATGTACTGAAGCTGCTGAGAATTATGATAACATTAGTGTTGAGGTCCATCGCGATAGGTTTAAAAACATAAAAGGAGAGCCTTCTTCTATTTGGAATGGCATCATGTTAAGAGTCCTTGGAAAAGAAGGTAAAGTTAAAGGAATTTTGAGTCGAAGTCAAAATAAGCTTGCTGATGCCGTTATGAGGTTAATGGGAAAAGAATTTGAGGAAGAAGAGGAAGCCTAAATAATCTCAATTTTATCTTACTTTTATTATTATTTCAATAGATATGTTTTTAAAGCATTAAAACAATTTCGATTATCAAATTAAGGCGGAAACATAAATGGGTAAACAATTATTTTCTAAATTTGAAGGAATAGATATTCCCCTTGTATCGACTGGATCATCACCATTCATTGGTTCTCCACAATTTGGAAAGAATTCACTAATTTACAGAAAAAAGTTTTTGAATGATCCTAATGCGATGAATGAAATTTTAGAGGCTAGTTATGAAGTTGGTGGTCGGGGGTTTGAAATAATTCCCTTTGGCAAGATCTGTGAAGCAGCTAAAATAATGAAACAAACGCATGATGATTTCATTATCACAGGTTCTACTTTACCGAATTTTCTCGGCCCTGATCCTCTAATTGAAGATTTGATTAATGCAGAAGCAAAGATTATTTTTATATTTGCATCAATATCTGATAGTAAAGGAGAGAAATTAATTGAATTATTGGATGACATTTCGTCTCGTGGAGTTATTCCAGGGATTGCTACTCATAACCCTGTTCAAACCTTAGAGTATATATATGCAAATAATCTCAATGTAAAAGCTGTTTTAGTTCCCTTTAATGTAAATGGAATAATGATGGGAAATCAATCCAAACTGGAAAAAATTGTAGATAATCACAAAAATACTGCATTTATTGGGATGAAAACTTTGACAGCTGGCAATTTAGAACCAAAAAAGGCATTTGAATACATTTCTAAACATAATGTATGCGCAATCGCAATTGGTATGGTGCAACGTGAAGAAACAAGAGATGTAACTGAGATAGCATTACAATTTTTACAAAAATGATTATAAAAAGAAGAATCCATATTTTTCCTTATTAATTAAAGCATATTAGAAATGTAAAAGAAAGCTTTCTGTTGTGCTTATTGAGATTCCAATTCTCAAGATTTAACTCTGGTTTTTAGTTAAAAAATCTTAAATAACAGAAGAAGTTTAAATGAATAATATGAAAAAAGCTAATTTGAAAATAGAGGATCTTTTAGGAAATGACCAAAAATTAACATTTTTGGTTGGTGCTGGTTGTTCTGTAGATGCTCCCTCTTGTCAACCTGCTGGGCGTTCAATGATGGAAGCTTTGATAAAGTTTACATGTGCAGAATCAGAAGTAGATAAAATCCTTAAAATAGAAGAACTTAGGTTTGAAGGATTGGTAGAAATCATTAGAGATAATCTTGATTCAAACCTAAAAATTATTGATTATTATGGACTAAGTGATAAACCAAACACTCAACATTTTTATCTTGCAGAGAAGATAAATCAAGGACACTTCGTCATGACCACTAATTTTGATTTTTTAATAGAACATGCTCTACTCCAGTTAAATATACCTAAGGAAAAAATAAAAATTATTATTACACGAAAAGACTTCGAAAATTACGCTGTTCCCTCAGACTTATTTTTAAATGGTCTAAAGACAGTTTATAAAATTCATGGCTCTACGAAAAATATAATTACAAATGAAAGTACAAGAGATACCTTAGTAGCAACTATACAAGCATTTGGATCTAATAAAGAAGGAATGAGTGTTTTTCAAGTAGAACCTTATAAACGCCCTTTATTTGATAATATCTCAAAAGGACGCACAATAATCGTTATGGGGTATTCTGGGAGTGATGATTTTGATGTTGTTCCTACCTTAAAGAAACTCCAAAATATCGATAGTATTGCATGGATTAATTTTGTCGAGGATGATAAGGGAAAGGAGATAATCTATGAAGTTGAATCCACTGATATTGGTATGTCAGAAAGCAAGGAAAAAGTAGATCAAATTCTTACAGATATAAAACAAATGAATAATGTAAAGAATATTTATAGGGTTGATGTGAATACATCAAGATTAGCCAATAAATTATTAAGTGGTCCCCCAAACTTAAGTCAAGATAATTTTTCAATCTCACCCTTAGAATGGCTAAAAGAAAATATTACCCCACCAAATGAGCTAATGAGATACTTTATTCTACAAACAATATATTTCGATTTTAATTTAATGGATGATTCACTCCGATGTGCGCAAAAATTACTTAAGATTTCAGAACAAACTAAAGATGAAGTTATGATTATAAAATCACTCAATCTAATAGGAAAAATTCATTATGAGCAAGGAAATTACTCTGAAGCTCTAAAATTATATAATCAAGCATTAAAATCTGCAGAAAAAATAGAACCTAAAGAATGGAAAGCTGCTTGTTATAATAATATTGCAAATATTTATAATGCATGGGGGAAGTATTCTGATGCGTTAAACTATTTTAAGGTAGCACTTCCATTATTTGAACAAACAAATGATTATTTTTCCAAGGCTATAACTCTCAGAAATATTAGTTCAATTATTAAAAATATGGGAAACAATGTTGAGGCTTTAGAAAAAGCCACTGAAGCACTTCAAATCTTTGATCAATTAGGAAAGTTGTCTGATAAAGCAGATATGCTTATGATTATAGGGATGATTCAATTAAGCTTAGGTAATGTTGATGCTGCTTATAAGAGCTATGAAGAATCACTTCATATTAATGATCTTCTATCTGATCTTGACGGTAAAGTTGCATGTTTAAATACAATTGGTGAATTGTTCCGTGCTATTGGAAAATTTTATGAAGCACTCGAATATTTCAAGCAAGCGCTTGATATCTCAATAAAAATAGGATCTTTATCAAAAAGAGTATCTACTCTTAATAACATTGGATTAATATATACAACTCTTAGCAACTTTAATGAAGCATTGAACTATTTTGAAGAGGCTTTAAAATTAGGAGAACAGTTGAGTGATCCTTTACTCGAGGGTACAAACCTCAGTAATATGGCGTTAGTATATTTCTATAAAGGAGATCAATCAAATGCGATGAAAATTTGGGAAAAAGTTTTAAAAATTTTCGAACGTGTAGGATATCAACTTGGAAAGACAAATACACTTATAAATTTAGGAAAAGTATATCGTGAGAAAGGAGATCTTAAAAAGGCTTTAAAAGCTTTCGAAGAGGCTTCAGAATTAAGTGCAAAGATGAATCAACCAAATTTACAAGCTAAATGTTTAGAAGATATTGGGATGATTTTAGAAGATCAGAGAAATTTATCTGAAGCCCTTATGATGTATGAAAATGCGCTGGCAATATATAAACAAATAGGTGATCCTGTAGGAATGGCAGGAGTTATCCACAATATTGGAACTATTGATTTTTATCAAAAAAATTATGGTGCAGCAGTACAAAAATATGAAGAAGCATTACAGATTTTACAACAATTAGGTTTAAGTGAAAGTCC
>JAEOTW010000249.1 GCA_016839655.1 Promethearchaeota archaeon
AAAATTCTTGAAATAAATGATATGGATCTTACAGTTACGGTTGAAGCAGGAACAAATGGAATGAATTTAGAACGATATTTAAATGCAAAAGGTTATACTAGTGGGCATATCCCCCAATCTCTCTATTTTTCTTCAGTAGGCGGATGGATTGCTCATAGATCCGCAGGACAATTCTCAACTAAATATGGTAAAATTGAGGATATGGTAATGGGTATGGAAGTAATTTTGCCACAGGGAGATATCTTAAAATTTAAGACTATTACTAGGGCATCAACCGGTCCTCAATTTGAGAAGCTATTTATTGGGGGTGGAGGTACACTAGGAATTATAACAAAAGCCACACTAAAAATTTGGCCTTATCCTGAATCGAGAAGACTAATTTCTTATGCTTTTCCTTCCATTGAAGATTCTTTTAATGCAACAAGACAGATATTAAGGCAACAAATATATCCTGCGGTCATCCGAATTTACGATGCAGACGAAACATTAAGACATTTTGGTCATATAGAAAACGCTAAGAATAAGGTTATGGTTGTATTTGTCTGTGAAGGGATTGAAAGACTAGTCGATATTGAAGAGATAATTACTAAGGAAACATGCGAAAAGAATAATGGTATTGATTGTGGTGAAAAACCAGTTGAACATTGGTTTGATACAAGATTTAGAGTAACAGAAACCTCCTCAATGCCCACATATAAAATTGTTTTTGATACTATTGAAGTCGCTTCATTATGGGATAATGCTTCTGATATTTATCATTCTGTAATAGAATCTATAAATAAACTGGAAGGCGTAATTTTAATTTCTGCTCATGTTTCACATTTTTATCCAAATGGAGTAGGAATTTATTTCACTTTTGGTGGAACCCCCGGAAAAGAACATACAGATTTAGAATATTACCAAAAATGCTGGGATACAACAATTAAAGCTGTTATAGAAGCTGGTGGCTCAATTGCTCATCATCATGGAATTGGAATTAATAGATCTCATTGGATGGAGAGTGAATGGGGTGGATCTATAAACACATTGAGAGAAATTAAACAATTACTTGACCCTCAGAATATTTTAAATCCAGGTAAGATTTATGAAGATACCTGGAAAGGAGGTGAAAAATAAATGGGTGTCGAAGAAACTTTAAAAAAGTACAGCTGGATTTTACCTTATATTCAAAAAGCTGATAGAACAACCCGATCAAGGATTATGAAGGGTTTCAGGCAAAGAAAGATAAATTTTTATCCAAAAGAAGATTATAAAGCCGATGTGGATAATCTAATTAAATGTATGCTTTGTCCAAATTTATGTAGATTTGATTGCGGTACGCTACAAACCTCTCTAACCGAAGCAATGAGCCCTTCTTATAAAGCTCGGATTGGTTATTATTTAACAACAGGAAAAATAGATCCAACGAAAAAAGAAAATAAGGATTTTATTGACCTCATGTATAAATGTTCTAATGAGGAAAATTGTAAGATTTGGTGCCCATTTGAATTTTCAGTGGTTTCCTTATTAGAAAGTGTCAGAGATGATTTAAATGATAAAGGGTTAATGCCAGATTACTGTAGACAGCAATTAGATAAGTTAAATAAAACAAACACAATAGAGGAATACAATATCTACGAAACTTATAAGGAGAAGGGAATAGAAAATATAGAATCAGATGGAAATGATGAGGTTTTTTATTATATTGGATGTGAATCAATGAAATTTCCTGAAGTAATAAAAGCAAACATCCAGATTTTAATAAAAGCGGGCATCAAATTTTCAACCAATCTTGAGAAAAAAGTATGTTGTGGCGGACCAGCATTTAATATAAGGGATCTAGGGACAGCGAAAAAATTTGCAATGAAAAATAAGGACCTTATAATATCTACTGGGGCAAAAATCATTATTTCAGATTGTCCAGGTTGTATTTTAACTTTAAAAAGTAGGTATGAGAAAGTTGGAATTAAAATTGAAAAAGAAATTTTCCATATTGTACAATATTTCAGAAAATTACTTGATGATGGCAAACTAAGTATTAACAGAAGTATTCCAGAAGAATATAGAAAGATAACAATCCATGATCCTTGTCTTATTGCAAGAAATTTAAATGATACAGAATCGATTAGAGGTATTCTAAGCAAAATTCCCGATTTAGAAATTATTGAGCCTACCTATAACAAAGAGTATGTACATTGTTGTGGTTGGAGTGGTACAGCTCATTGGGCAGATAAAGACTTAGCTATTAGAGAAGCACGGAATAGAATTAATGAATTAAAAGAAACGGGAACGAACATATTTATTTCTGCTTGCCCTTTATGTGAATTAGGATTAGCATATGGAATTGAAAAAACCGAAAAAGAAAAATATAAAATATTAGATATATCTGAATTATTAATAAAATTACTTTAATATTTAAATTAATAATTTAAGTGGTTATATGAGTGATTTAATTTGTGTATTCGATGTTGGAACAACTGGAGCAAGGACTATTGTATTTGATATTAATGGTAAAGAAGTTGCTAAAGCTTATGAAGAATATCCTATTGTAAAACAACCAGTAGGAGTTTCTGAACAAGATCCTCTTATTTGGTGGAACGGAATTAAAAATACCTGTAATAAAGTAGTAAAGAGTGGATCATTTGATCCAAATGATATTATTGGTATAGCAGCAACTTATTCTCGACTAACATTAACAATTATTGATAAAGAGAGAAATATATTACACCCTGCACTAACTTGGATGGATGAAAGAGAAATCTCGGATACTAAGACTCTCCAAGAAAAGGAAGGTTTGCGTAGGGCAATTCCGAAGATATTATGGTTTAAAAATAAAAAGCCAGATTTATATGATAGAGCTTTTAAGATAATTTCTCCCGATTCATATATTTATATGAAACTATGCGATAAAATTGTTTCAGATCCAACCATCGGAATTTATAGTTTTTTAAATATGGAAACATTAAAGTGGGATGAAAAGCTTGCTGATTCATGCGATATAAATATAGATTTATTACCTGAATTGTATACCCCTGGAGAAAAAATAGGTGAATTAACGAGTAAGGCTGCTGGAGAACTTGGACTGAAACAGAATTTACCCATTATTCTAGGAGGAGGAGATCAACAATGTGCAGCATTAGGTTTAGGTGTTATTAATAATGGTCAGGCAAAAGTGACAACGGGAACAGGAATATTTGTTAATATGGTTGTTGATGCACCAATGCCTAGTATTGGAGATATACCTATTTTTTCCATACCACATGTTATCAAAGGTAAATGGGTGATTGAAGGTACAATGCCGGGAACAGGGACAATGTTCAAATGGTTTAAAGATAACTTTTCTCAATGGCAAATTAAAGAATCTGAACAACAAAATACTAATGTATATGATATTTTAACTGCTGAAGCAGAAAAAGTTCCTCCTTGTAGTGACGGATTGTTATTTATCCCTTTATACATATTTAGAAAGGGTACAATTCATGGATTAGGTTTGAATCATACTCGGGCACATGTATCCCGTGCAATTATGGAGTCTGCAGCATTAAGTGCTCAAATGTATATCCAGCTTTTAGAAGGGATGGTAAAAGTAAAAGTACCAGAGTTGGGAGTTGATGGTGGAGGCATAAATAGTAATTTCTGGGCTCAAATATTTGCTGACATTACAGAAAAGGATATTAAAATTCCTGCAATTAAAGACGGAGCAGCTCTAGGAGCTGCAATTTTGGGGTTCTATGGGTGTAAAAAATATAATAGTATTGAAGAAGCTATAGATAAAATGGTTAAGTTTGTAGACACTATAAGCCCTATAAGAGAGAATGTAAAAATTTATAAAAAACTAAGACGAATATTCATGCCAGTAACACTAGATACATTGAATAAAAAACGTGTAACCAAAGATTTGTAATTTTTTTTTTATTTTCGTTTTACATTTTTAAAGCAATAAAGAGCTAAATTTGATAATTTTAAAATTTAGAAAAGTATTTTTGGAATCTATTATTTCAAAAATTATAGAATATCATAAGTTTCTAACTCACATGCCTTATTTCAAGAACCAAGAGGGTTACAATCTATACTATGAAAATATTAACCCAGATTCAAAGAGTTGTGCCATTATTTTACTTCATGGATTCGCGTCTTCGGCTTCTTTTTTCAAGGCACAAATTAAAATATTGAAAGAAAATTATCGTATTATTGCTTTCGATGCATTAGGGCATGGGAGGAGTGAGCACACTAAGGAATTAAACCTAAAAAAAAATCTTAGATTTGATATAATAAGAGATTTAGAAGATCTTCTGAAGTATTTAGAGATAAATGAGAAATATGGGATAATAGGACACTCGTTAGTTGGTGGAATGATTGGTCAGTTATTCGCAGTAAAACATCCTGAGGATATCAAGTTTCTTATCCTATTGAATTCGGGATATATCATTATTGACAATGTCATAAGGAATATATTTTACAATTTACTCCCTTATTTTATCAGAATGAATTTTTTACAAATATTAGCCAATTCTGTTGAAAAAATATTAGATAAAACCATTCCATACATAATAACTGCTTTATCCGATTCGTTATCTGGTTTAAAATTAACTAAAGATGAATTATATATGCAAATTGAAGATCAAATTTTCCGAATGATACATGAAATAAAGGAATATGACCCATCAGGTATTAGTTGCCCTACTTTAATAATAGGTGGAAGACTTGATAATTTTGCTCCTGAGCAAATGTCAGAAGAATTACATCGAATGATACCAAATTCTACTTTAAATATTATTGATATGGCTGGACATTTCGCTCCTGCTCAAAGAAAAGAAGTAGTTAATGACTTAATTTGTGATTTTATTAAAAATCTTAAATGATAATTAATCTCTAAAACTAATTGACTTATTATGAATGAAAATCATGAGGTTAAAGACTTACGAACAAATATTTCATTTTTTAAAAAAGAAGTGAAAAAGTTTGTTGAAGATCGTAATTGGAATCAATATCACACTCCTAAAAACCTAGTTCAAGCTATAAATTGTGAAGCTGGAGAATTGTCTCAGTTATTACTCTTTAAAGATTACACGATGGAAGAGATTTTGAATAATAAGGAACTTTTATCATATATTTCTGATGAAATAGCCGATGTTTTTATTTATTTAATAAGTTTAATTAATGCTTTAGATTTGGATTTAAGCCAAATATTTATAAAGAAAATGGAAAAAAATAAAAAAAAGTATTCAAGTAAAGAATTCAATAACGGAATTTATTACAAAAAATAAATGGTTGAGAAAATAAAATGACAGATATAAATAAAGCTCTTTTAGCTCCATGAGGGCTATATTGTGGAGTCTGTGCAATACATATTGCTGATAGAGATAATAATTTAAAGTTTAAAGAAAAACTTGTCGATGTATACAAACCGTTTTCAAAAACTATTGATGACATTAAATGTGCAGGCTGTCTTGCAGAAAAGCAGGAGGATGTATTTGGATATTGTCAAACATGCCCTATCAGAGATTGTATCAAGAGTAAAGGAATTGATGGATGTTATCAATGTGATGATTTTCCATGTAAATTTATAGAACGTTTTCCTATTCCTGTTGGTAAAAAAGTTATTTTAAGAGCAATCCCTCAATGGAAAGAATTAGGAACTGAAAAATGGGTTGAAGAGGAGGAAAAAAGATATCACTGTCCCGAATGCGGTAATTCCTTATTCCGAGGCACAAAGAGATGTAATAAATGCGGAATTTCAGTCAATGTAGACTAAGGTTAATCTTATTTTTTTATTAATAATAAGAATTTTTAGGGATTTTTCTTTTATTATTTAAAATGGTTAGTAAGAATATTGATGGAATAATAAAGGAACAATTAAACTACACTTTAAAAGAAACAAACTTTTCTAACTTGGGGGAATTATATCGAGGAAAAGTTAGAGATAACTATACGAAAAAAGATAAAAGAATAATTATCTCCACAGATCGCCTAAGCGCTTTCGATAGGGTAATAACCACCATTCCATTTAAAGGACAAATGCTAAATCAAGTTTCATCTTTCTGGTTTGAAAAAACTAAAGATATTGTAAAGAATCACATTATCGATATACCAGATCCTAACGTAGCTGTTGTTCATCAATGTAAGACAGTTCCAGTTGAAGTAGTCATAAGGGGATATCTAACGGGAAGTATGTGGCGTGATTACAATAAAGGAAAACCAACTTCTGGTATAATGCCTCCTAAAGGAATGAAAAAGAATCAGAAATTTGACGAAATAGTTATAACTCCTTCCACAAAAGCAGAATCGGGTCATGATATTTACCTCTCGAAAGAAGAAATCTTAAAAAGAGAAATGGTTGAGAAGGATGTCTATGAAGAAATGGAAGAAGTCGCATTTAAGTTATTTAAATTCGGACAAGAATATTGCGAACAGAACGGTCTTATCTTAGTTGATACTAAATATGAATTCGGATTAAAAGAAGGTGATTTAATGGTTATTGATGAAATTCACACTCAAGACTCATCACGATTCTGGATCCTTGATACTTATAAAGAAAAATTTGAAAAGGGAGACCGCCCTGACATTCTAGATAAAGAAATCTTTAGAGGATGGCTTATGGACACTTATCCTGAAGTTTTTCCAGATATTAAACCAGATGAGGATATCCCTCCAATTACTGAAGATATTAAAATAGAATTAGCAAAAAGATACATGAGTAGTTATGAAAAAATTACTGGATTAGAATTTAAAGCAGAAATTTCAGATGTTCGAAAAAGGATTTATGAAAATTTAAAGCTAGCCAATTATTTATAGAATTTAAGAAAAATTTAAATAATAATTCACAGTAATTTATCGTATTATGTTGAATTTAATATTTTTATTTGTCGATTTTACTTTATTTATCCTTAGTTTTGTATTCATTATCGTAGATCTTAAAAGTTATAAGGAAGAAAAAAATGAAGAGCTAAAAGGAACTATCATACCCAAACGAAGTAAATACGCTCTATTGTTTGGCTTATTAGCTCTAGTACTCGCAGTAATTATTAGTTTAGGTTATGTATGATTGATCAACCGCAATTAAAGAAATTATAATCTTCGATTTTATTATTTTTTATTTAATTAATTCACCTTTCAATAATCTTTTTTTCTCTAAGAAATCTAGATTTTAGTTTAGAATGATTACTTGAATTATATTGAGGATATATAAGATATTGTCGTTTTTGTCGATGCGTATTATTTTTAAGTTAATAAGAACTAATAAAAATATATAAAACTTCTTTTTTCACAAATGGATCGCCAAGAATTTGAAGTAGAAATAACGTTAATGAATAAACCAGCAGCTAGAGATCCAGTTGGAGAAACTATTCAAAAAGACCTTTTAGCAAAAAAAGGATATGAAATGGTATTTAATGTTCGTACAGGGCAATTTTTACGAATTAAACTTAAAGCTGTTGATGAAATTCAAGCCAAGAAAATTGTAGAAAAAATGTGTAACGATCTCCGAATTTTTAATCCAGTTACTCAATATCTAACTATTTTAAAAGTATCAAAATTATGAATATTAAAATAGCCGTAATCGAATTCGCAGGGAGCAACTGTGATTTAGATACTGTACATGTTTTGAAAAATGTTATTGATGGTGTAGAAGCAGACTTAGTATGGCATAATCATTTTAAGGAATCTAAATATGATGGAGTGATTTTACCCGGAGGCTTTGCATTTGGAGATTATTTAAGAGCAGGAATTATTGCTGCTCATAGCCCTGCAATTGATGAAGCACGGATAATGTTAGATGATGGAAGACCAGTAATAGGTATTTGTAATGGATTTCAAATATTAACTGAAGCTCAATTCCTCCCAGGTGCTTTATTACGTAATGATTCTCTTAAATTTATCTGCAAGTGGGTAAATTTGAAAGTAGTAAACAATAATACTGCTTTTTCTAATAGAATGCAGCTAGGTGATGTGTGTGCTTTACCTATAGCTCATGCAGAGGGACGATATTTTACTGACAATATGAAAGAGTTAGAGGAAAATAACCAGATTGTTTTTAGATACTCTACTGAACAAGGAGAGTTGACGGAGGAAGCAAATCCAAATGGTTCCTTAGAAAATATTGCTGGAATCTGCAATATAGAACAAAATTGCATTGGATTAATGCCCCATCCAGAACGCGCATCAGAAGCAATACTAAGCCCAAAAAGAACAACTCATGGAAGATTATTTTTTGAATCAATGATAGAGTTCATAAAACGGAGGCTATCTTAATGACAAAGGTGACTATTAACGGAAAAGAAGTAGACGTAGAAATGAACAATGATGAATTTGAAAGAGTAAAAGATTTATTAGAAAGAGAACCAAATATTACTGAATTAGGCATGTTTGATGTAATGTGGAGCGAACATTGTTCTTATAAATCATCACGGCCAAGATTGAGATTGTTTGAGGATGCTGAGAAAAATTATGATTATGTTTTAGCTGGTCCTGGTCAAGATGCAGGTGTAATTGATATTGGAGATGGTTACGCCTTAGCATTTAGAATTGAATCTCACAATCATCCATCTGCAATTGAACCTTATCACGGAGCCGCTACAGGTATTGGAGGTATAATAAGAGACATTCTATGCATGGGTGTTCGTCCAATAGCATTACTAGATCCATTGAGATTTGGTCGTTTAAAAGATAATCCTCATTCTCAGTGGCTATTCAAATACGTAGTAAAGGGTATTGCAGATTATGGAAATTGCACGGGAATACCTACAATTGGTGGTGAAGTTGAATTTGATGATAGTTTTGAAAGTAATTGTTTAGTAAATGTTGCATGTATAGGATTAGGAACAATAGAGGATTTTAAACATGCACCAAGTAGAGCTTATAATCCTGGTGATTATGTAATCTTAATGGGGGGATCTACAGGTAGAGATGGAATCCATGGGGTAACATTTGCCTCACGTACTTTAACTGAGATGTCTGAAGCTGATAGACCTGCGGTTCAAATTGGGGATCCATTTACTAAAAAAATGATTATTGAAGCAACTTTAGAAGCTGTAAAGACAGGATATGTAAGAGGATTAAAGGATCTTGGGGGAGGGGGTTTAACTTGCGCAACTAGTGAATTAACGGGAGATGGAAATACAGGAGCAATGGTAGATTTAAAAAAGGTTTTTACACGAGAACCCGGAATGAATTCTTATGAAGTTATGCTTTCTGAATCACAAGAAAGAATGGCTTTTATCGTTAAACCTGAAGGATTAGATACTGTTCTTGACGTATTTAGAAAATATGAAATGAATTTTGCTGTAATCGGAAGAACTGATGAATCAAAAGTTTTAAAAGTTTATGATGGGGATGATTCCATAGTTAGTATTCCTGCAAAAGCACTTTCTGAATCACCTACATTTAAACGAAAAGAGAAACGACCCTCCTATTTAGATGAATTGTTTGCTCAAAAGACTCCAAAACCTTCTTTACAGTTTGAAGATATTATCTATAGATTAATAGCATCAGAAAACATTTGTAGTAAAGAGTGGGTTTACAGACAATATGACCATGAAGTGGGTGTTAGATCAGTTGTAAAATGTGGAGAAGGTGATTCAGGTATTTTAAGAATAATCGGTACAGATAAATTTATCGCAGCGAGCGTTGGTGTTAATTCTAAGCATTGTTTTTTAGATCCCTACGAAGGTGCTAAAGGGGGGTTAGTTGAAGTGTGTGGAAATATAATAGCAAATGGGGCTAAACCGATGGCAATGGTAAACTGTTGTAATTTTGGAAACCCCGAAATTCCTGAATCTTTTTGGTATTTTTCTAAAGCTGTTAAAGGGATAAATGATTTTTGTAGGACTATGAGAATTCCTATAGTAGGAGGAAATGTATCGTTCTATAATGAAGATGAAGTCAAAAAAACCGCGATTAAAGCAACTCCAATTATAATGATTGTAGGTCTTTTGGAAGGTGAAGAAAATATAATAACCCTCCCCTTTAAAAATGCGGGAGATGATATCTTTTTAGTGGGAGAAACAAAAGCCGAATTAGGTGGTTCAGAATATTATTCAGTAATCTATAATCTTGAGGGGGGAATCCCTCCAAAAGTTGATGAGGCTAAAATAAAGAATATTTGGGATTTTATGTTTGAACTCTATAGAAGAAAATTAGTTAAAGCTAATCATGACGTGAATAAAGGAGGATTTATCATAACGATAGCAGAAATGTGTTTTAAGAATAAATTTGGTGCAAATTTAGATTTTACCAATTGTTTTGATGATAAATTAAGAGATGATGAGTTTTTCTTCAGTGAATCTAATGGTAGATTTATTATTGAGACAGATCCAAAAGATTATAATGAAATAATGAATTTAGCAAATAATTATAAAGTAGATCTTAAAAAAATAGGAGTTTTAATACCTCAGCCCGAAATTAGAGTAAGAGGATTAAAAAATAAAGATTTTAAACTTACTATTCCAAAATTAAAGGAATATTTCGATTCTACAATCCCAAACTTAATGGAAATATAGTTTTTTAATTTATAACATTTAGATATAAAAAGTTTAAAGATTATTGTGTAATATCGATCGATAAAAAATATTGTTCGTCATAATGCAACATTTTTAATTAAAAACCGTAACTTTGAAATATTTGTATACTTTTTCAGATCTTAGAGAATTACGTACTTATCAATTCTTTCATCGATATGATTAGTAAATAGCATATTAAATATTATTATGAGAGCTCGTGCATGTATTAAATGTAGAGAATATGTAGTAATTCACCCAAATAATCCTGTTAATCAGATAGAGATAAAAAAGTTTGAGAAGACACATTTAGGTCATACTATCATGACAGTCGATCTTAGTGAAATAAAAGGGATCTACTCTTCTTTTAAAGACCACAATGCTGAAAACCCCTCTCAAGAAGTTAGTTAATTCAATCTATAATCGTTTCAAGGTTCATTCAATTATAATCATAAATATATTTATATATTTGTATATTATTTACCTAATAGGATCTTTCAATTTAATTAATCTTAATTAGAAGAATATGGATGATATTCAACGAGAAAGATTAAAAAAAAGATTTAGAATAGAAAGATTATATAAAACAAATTTTAAAAAGACTTTATTTAATGAAGAAATTCTACAATTTGCTAACCATATGAACAATAAGAAAAGTGAAAAAAAAAATTTAATTGAACATTTAGATTTCTTGAAGAGATTATTAAAATTAATTAATCATGGAGCCACAGGTTTTGATTTAGCTTACGAGGTAGAAAAAAATAAAGAAATAAAGTTTTTAATTTATGATGGAATCTTATTTTATAATGCATTTCTTGAAATTGGATCTAAGAGATTTATAGACGCTCCAAACAAAAGAACTTCTGACTTTAAATCTTTTAAAACAATTGAAGATACTGAAAAATATATTTTTATGATATGGTTGAAAGACACTATCGAATCTATTGAAAAGAAAATCACACCTGAAGGGGATTATGCTAAATACTTAGAAGAAAGAAAAGAACAAGAACTTTTACTAACTAAAAAGAAAATACTTAAAAAACTTAATCACTGTAAAAATTGTGGAGAGAGGATACGGAGCTTAGACCAAGAATACTGTGAAAAATGTGGTGTTAAACTTTTAAAGGATTTTTGAATTTAAATACATATTTAAAAGAAATAAGAAATAGTAGAAGAAAAAAAGAAAAAGAATTTTAGATTTATTAATTTTCTACTTGAGTACCACACCATTTACAGAATTTTTCTTCTCCTGTAAGTTTACTTCCGCATAAAGAACAGTTTTTTGCATTGGCAGGAGTAGTTATAGAAGGAGTACCAATTTGTCTTCCCTCTATTTTGCCTCCGCAATTAGGACAAAATTTGGCATCTGGTTTTAGTGGTGCTTTACAGCGTTTGCATTTATTAATTTTTTCTGGAGCTTCCTCAGTTTTAACTTTGTAGGGTGAAGTTTCAGTAGGAGTTTTTTCTGGTGTTTTAAGCTTCAATTTTTTCTGACCCTTTCTTGCTACTACTGCTGCTACTAATATAATGATGACAACTACAAGAACAATAATTAAGATCCATTGCACATCAAGCCATCTCTCTGTTGAAGTTATTCCAGTATTATATGTCACGTCAAAAGTGATAGTTGTAGATTCTTCTGGTGATACCATTGGATCAAAATAAATAAAGAAATACCAGTTCCCGGCAGAAGGTATAGAATAAGAACCTGAGAGAGGGACTCCTTCTTGTACAACTTGATTATAAATCTCAGTAAGATTTATTACATCTGCTGCAGTATAATTGATTGTAAAATCAACAGTAACAGATGATGTTCCATTGTTATACCATACGATATAATAATCTTGAGAAATACTAACAGAATAAGAACCACTACTCTCATTAACATTTGTTGCACTCCTTAAAAATAATGGTGAACCTCCTGCATCCCAGTCGTAGAAATCATAAACATCAGCAATAAAGAAATCAATCTCATCGCTCGCATTAAATGCATATTGAATTGATGAGCCCGATCGTAAATACCACCATTCAACCCAAATTCCTTCATCACCTGGAATAATTCTTGAATCTATTACATCACTTTCTATTGTAGTTGTAGGAAGGTTTTCAAAAGGGCTATTCCAAATAATAAATGTTAAATCACTTGATAAAGATCGAATTTCATAATCTATACTTCCCGATTCAACATATTCATATTCATACCAGAATTCATTGAAATATAGAGTTTCAGTAGAACGATAATTTACATAGCCATTTTCATCAGCATTACTAAAGGGAAACATGAAAGCTACACCCGCAATGGGAAGTATTATTAATGCTAATATTATCATAAATAATATTCCACCACCAACATAAACGGGACTATAATACCAAGGGCGATAATAATGTCCCGCCCAATAAGGTGAATACCACCATCTATAATACCAAGGACGATAATACCACCAAGAAGGTCTATAATATCTGCGATGCGGTCTATAATATCTATGGGAATATGGGCCACTTGGGGATCTTGAAGTTATTCTGCTAGCACCTGTTCTTCCAAAGGGCGCACCAGTTCTTGATCCACCCCCTCTATATCCACCACCAAATCCGCCTCCCCGAAATCCGCCACCAAATCCACCTCCTCGAAATCCACCTCCACTAAATCCGCCACCTCGAAATCCACCACCTCCCCCACGGGGCATTTTTAAGTTGACACCTCATTCATGTTTACTTCAGTACTCTCTACTCCTCGAAAGATGTAATCTCTATTAATGGCTAATAGAAAGAGGATCATCGAAATAATTGACATTATTAGTCCAACTGTATCAATGTTAATATCAGGTTGTGTTGTAGTTACAAATGCTATACTCAATAAAATCCATTCAAAAGCCATAAAGAACACAGCCAGTCCAGGTATAATTGTCCTCATTTTCCAACCAGTTTCTAAATTTCTCGTATCAGAAAAACTTGTATAAATAATTG
>JAEOTW010000250.1 GCA_016839655.1 Promethearchaeota archaeon
ATAATTTAATAATCTAAATTAGTCCTTTTGTTTTAAGGATTTTAGGTAATTCTTTCTTGAGTGTAAAAGAAGAAGTAAATATTTTTTCTCCATCAATAACAATGCATTTATTCCGTAGATTCAACTGTCTTGCTTGATCTGAATTAAGGTTTTTAGTATCATGATCTATATTCTTTATATAAGGAGTAAGTTCCATGAAGACTTGATTCATAAATTTATCCCATTCACAGGCACATGCATCTAAGGGAACATAGATATCCACTTTCAATTTTTCTGATTCATTTTCTTTACTAATCTTTATCACATCCAAAATATAGCTTAATCATTTTGATGAAGTCCTTTACATCTGTCAGTACCACAGTGAATGTGTTTGGGTTCCCAATCTGGACTGTCTTTATTACAATGTGATTCTGAATGATTGCAATTTGAATGAGAGATTTGTCCAATAGCTTCTTTTATTATCTTGGCAATTTCTTTATCCATTTCTTCTTCATTCATAGCTACTCAAGTAAATAATTGTTAATTTTTCAAGGTTTTTATTCTTTAATTGATAATCTATTTCAAAATTAAAAATTTTAGGATTTCCAAAATCCTCTTTTTCTTAGATACTTACCTAAATAGACAATCGAAAGCATTATGGGAACCTCCCAGAATAACCCCATAGTTGTACCTAATGCTGCAATAGATCCTATTCCATACATAGCAATAGCAGTAGCAATAGCAATTTCGAAATGACTGGAGGAACCGATTATTACTGTAATGATTGCTTCTTTATATTTCAATTTGGTAAGCTTTGTAATCAAAATATTATAACCAACTACGATTGCAAACCCAACTAAAAGTGGAACTGACACCAATAATAGTAAATCTGGATTTAGGATTAATACTTCACCATTCATTGAGAACAGTATAACTAGAGTTGTTAGCAGAGCAATGATTGATATTTTCCCTACTACAGGTCGATATTTATTGTTAAACCAATCTTCGCCTTTTACGGAGATTAAAAGCCATTTACTTATTATTCCGAGAAATAATGGGAATCCAATAAATATGAATGTCGATGCTAATAAAAGAATCCAATCAACTGGAATGTTCTGGATACCTGTTAATAATGTAACCATAGGAGCATAACCAAATATTATTGTAATTGTATTTAAGCTAGTATTTACAACATTCTGCTCTTGGTTTCCTTTCGCCATCCATCCCCAGATTAATACCATAGCGGTGCATGGGCTTGAACTTAATAATATAACCGCAACAATTAATTGATCATAACCGGGCAAGAATATACGTGCCATTAATAATCCTACAAATGGAGCTACTAGCCAATTAGATATGATAGTCAATATTATCGGTTTCGGATTTCTACCTAATTTTTTCAATTCTGATACCTGCAAATTTAACATAGCGGGGTACATCATTAAAAACAAACAAATACCTATTGGTATTGAAATCTGACCTATACTAAAAGAATTAATAGCTTGACCTATACCTGGGATATATATGGAAAGAATAATTCCAATTAAAATACATAAACCGACCCATAATGTAAGGAATTTCTCAAAGAATCCAAGTTCTTTAGAATCTTTTTCTCTTTCTGCTAAACTATCTTCAGCGTCTGATTCACTAATTGCTTTACTTTCTTCTTTACTCATTCTATCTCATCTTTTAATTTTAAAATAAGAATTTTATAATTCTGAGATAACAAAATTTTTATTCAAATAAAAATTTATTGATTTGAATAAATTAATATATATTTGTTTTTCTAATATAATAATTGAATAATAGAAAAAAAGTGCTTAGAATGGATATTGAACATGAAAATGAAATTAAGGACAAATTAATCAAATGTGAAGATGTAGAAAATGTAGATTTCCATTTCACAAAATTAAGAGAATTAGGAGATGAGTTATTCCGAGACTCTAGGTTCAAAAATTTGATTGAATTCTTGAATGCTTTATCGAATATGAAAAGGTTAATTATTCTCAATATCCTAAAAGAAAAAGATAGATGCGTATGCGAATTAGAAGCGATATTAGATGAGTCGCAACCATCAATATCACACCATTTAAAAATTCTCGAAAATGCTGGGTTAATTAGAGGGTGGAAAAAAGGGAAATTTACCCATTATGATGTAATTAGGGAACGACTTGAAAAAAATCTGAATCAATTGCAACAAGAATTAATTTAAAAAGGCTATCTTTTCAAAAATTAATAGTTTATAATTATCAAATTTAAAAACTTAATTGCTTATTTTAAACGTAATTCGAATTTATTTCAAAAGTAGTCAAATTTACTGAAATTAGTGATACTATGCCAAAACCAGTACCTGATACTGAGGAATCTATGAATGAATGCAGAAAATTCTGTGGACCTTGTCCTTCATTCAAACCAAATCAGCTTAATGAATTTGAGCCTCATGCTCTTTTTTGTTCAAGAGGACCTTCAAAAAAGCCTAAAGACCAGATAGAAAATAAAGGCTGTAGCTGTTTTGGTTGTGGGTTATTTTCGAAATATGAGCTAGAAAAAGGATTTTTTTGTGCTCCCCACTTTCAAAAATAAACTAATTTAAATTCAATTTTTTTTTTTAAATTTTTAATTTTTAACTAATTTAATTTATTGGGCTGACTACGCTTCTAATTCGTTGATCTTAACATCGATTTTATTAAGGAAATTCTATTTCTAATATTACAATTTGACTTAATATGCTTACATAATCCACAAAACTGTAAAATTTATATAAATTACTATTAATTCACCTCCTTGAGGTTGTTTTGCTATGAATGAAGTCAATGATAATATGATTGGTTATTGTGGCTACAATTGTTATACTTGCGCTGCTCGTTCTCCGAATATTGAACTGCGGCAAAAACTAGTTGACGCATGGAAGAAATATTTGGGACATGAAATGTATACTGCGGAAAATGTAGCTTGTGAGGGATGTAAAAGTAAAGGAGATAAAATAGCTGATAAGAATTGTCAAGCTCGCCCTTGTGCTCGGGAAAAAGGATTTGAAAGTTGTGCTCAATGTAATGATTTCCCATGTAATAAAGTAAAAAATCTTTTGGGATCCACTATTAGCATGCTAACTTACGGAGCACGTGGATTAAAAAATATTACAGAAGAAGAATTTGATCTAGCTATTCAACAATGGAATAGTATGCCTAATTTAGTAAGAATTCTAATTGATGAAGGTCGGTTACCCTCATTTATTTTAGATAAAATTTAGTTTATTTGATATTTTGTCAGACCTGGTTGAAAGTTATAATTTTTTTTTTATTTTCTTTTCCAAAATACGTTTTTATAAACTTTACGATTTATGTCGGAGATCTATATATGACACCCGCTAAATATAAATATACCTCATTCCCATGTAAATAATGTTTATAAAATTAGGATGACTATAAAGGAAATTTTTCAATGAAAGATTTAAACAACATTCCGGAATTCTCAAAGTATTTTGAGATTATTAAACCTTCAGAAATTAAGATTGATAAAGAAAATATTTTCTATCGGGAGAAATACAATGATATAATGAATTATCTTAAAGTAATGTTAACTGATTATGATGATACTTTTTTGAATGGTTATTTAGAACCAAAGGGAACTGTCTTGATTAACATTAGTCCTGGTACAGATATTTTAGAATTTATTCGATTAATTGCTAAAAATTATTACTTAGATTTGATAGAATTTAATGAAAGCGAGATTAATAACAACCCAAAAAAGTTTTTGAATAGCTTAATATCAGTTTTTAAGGTTATAAATGTAGTTGATAAAGAAGAAGAGGATATGGGGACAAATAAACGAGATCCCGATAAAATTGAGGAAAAAAAATTACTATTGATAAACCAAAACCTAAAATTCAAGGAAATTTTTGAAGATAAAAACTTATTGGAAGTTTTATTGGATGTATGGCAGAATGAGGGACATAATTTTAATTGTATTAAATCCAATGCCATTTTAATGTGGGTAAATTACGACATGGAAGACATTAATGAGATTTCTGGAAATTTATATGAGATATTTGATCTTTTTATAAAAATTCCTTTGCTAAGTAAGATACAACGAGAAACCGTTTTAAAAGATTATTTAGAAATTAATCCAAAAATAGTTTTTGATGTAAATGATATATTAAATTACACCGAAAATTGGGAAGTTAATGATATAAAGCAGCTATTAAGAGTTGGAATTTTTAAGCATTTTTTAAACTCAGAGTTAAACGAAACTAGTAATGAGATAACAGATATTTTAGTTGATTTAATTGAATCAGGCGAATATATACCCATCTCTCATAAAATTATGACGCAAGGAAATTCAAAAGCACAATTGAATGAAAATATTATTCAAAACCAAAAAATCAACTACGAAAAGGAAAAAATGAATACTGAGACTCCAAAAGATATCAGTGGTGTGATTGAGGGAATTCGTGAATCAAGAATCTCAGATTTTATGCTAAATCAACTTTATGAAGATGCTGCATCAAAAAATTATACTGAGCTCACGATTATCATTGATAAGTTAAATAAACAGGAGCAGTTGGAAGAAAATGATTTGAAATTATTATCGCAACATCCATTTGTTTTAAATGATTCTCCAAATAAAGCACAAATCAATTTGGAAAAAGCAAAAAAAAGAATAGATTTAATAAAGCAAGCTTTTGGTAAATAAAACTAAAAAAATGAAAGATTTTGACTAATATAACACGTTCTTTAGAAGAAAAAGAGAATATGGTTTTAGAGAACAATCAAGAGGTTTTTATAACTAGAGTTATATTAGAGAATTTTTTATCCTTCCAGAAGGATGAAGTTGATTTTGGTAAATCTAAATTCGTAATTATAGTAGGGCCAAATTGGAGTGGGAAAACATCTGTATTTCAAGCAATAAAATTTGCTTTGGGGAGTAATGAAAGAGATGAGCGATACAAGAAATGGTCTAATTTCATAAGAAATGGACAAAACCATGCTATGGTTGAGATACATATTCAAAATGGGGAAGAAATAATAAAAATAAGAAGATATGTCATTCGAGGACAATCACCATATTATAAAGTTCAAAAGGGTGGAGATAGCGGTTTCATAAAGTACTCTGTTCAAGATATTCAACAATTAGTTTCAGATTTAAATTTAAATCCTGATAATCAATTTGCTTTTGTTAGTCAAGGAAAAATTGATGCGATTAAAAATTTGAAACCTTCAGAGCTATGTTCTTTCCTGGAAGAGGGTATTGGACTAAAAGATCTTAGACAAGAAATTTTAGAACAAAAATCCAATGTTCAAAACTTGAGTAATGATCTTCAATCTCTAAAGAGCAGAAGAAATACCTTAAATTTTAGTTTAGATCTTTTAAATCCTAAACTGGAGCGTTTAAAAAAAAAGAAAGAATTACTCGAAATCAAAAAGAAATACAATGATGAACTCCTCTGGGCTAATAGGGATAAACTAGAGAAGGAAATAACTGGTATTAAAGAAATTATTAATAATATTAAATTAGTATTAGAAGGAATCAAGAAGAAAAAGGTATTTTCTGAACGAGAAATAAAAGCATACTATAATAAAATTTCACATAAGGAATTAACCATTCAAGATTTATCAAAAAAATTAGGCGAATTGAGTTATAAGAAACAAGAGTTAACCTCAAAGATTCAAAATTGGCAAAATGAAAAAATTGCAGCAAAGCAGGAATTAGATACATTATCTGTAAAAATCAATGATTTGAAAAAAGTTAAAGAAAACATTGAAAAACAAGAAGAAAAGATTAGCAAGGAATTAAAAATAATAAAGAAAGAGAGTAAAGATACTGGATTAAAGATTGATAAATTAATAACCGAACAGAATCATTTAACAAAAAAAATTAAAGCTAACAAGGAGCTCTTTGATAAATATAATCAACTTAATTTTGAGAAACAAGAAGGAATAAGGAAAATCCAAGAGAATGAAAGATTGATTTCAATACACAATGATGAGATTAATCAACTATTTCAAAGTTTTAAAGATATTGAACACAAATTAGAGAAAAATAGATGGTTCTTAGAAAATCCTTCTAAAAATCTTCTGATTCAGCTTGATAAGGAGTTAAAAAGAATTTCTCTAGAAATTTATGATTTAGATTCCGAAATAAAACAATTGGAGATCTTAAAGTCAAAAAAATTAAATAAATTAAAAATTCTTCAAGCTTCACTTAGAGAACGCCGTGTTGTTCTTCCTCCTAACATTTCTATACTAAAAGAGGAAATTAAGAAAAGAGGGCTTAAAGTTAAAGGCCCTATAATTGATTATTTAAAATATGATGATAATCTAAGTTATGCCATTGAATCGGTCCTTGGCGAGAAATTATTATATAGCTATGTTGCTGAAGATTGGGATACTTTAAACTTGCTTAAAAGAATCAAAGAAAAGTATAGAGCATATTGTAATATATATCTCTCTAAAAATGTAACTATTATTCCTATGACTAGAATTTCTGCAGAAGGTGTTCTTGGGTATTTAGCAGAATTGATACAAATTGTCGATGATGATCTTGATATCAAGAAGGTTATTTATTCTAAGGTAAAAAATTGTCTTGTAGTGACTGATTATCGATCAGGAAGAGATTTATATCGTAAACTAAACTTTAAAGGAAAATGTGTCACTTTAAAGGGGGAGCAAATTATATCGTATAAATACGTATTTGAAACTCCATATTTAAAAAGATTAAAAGGATTATTAAGTGCCGGGACTCAAAAAGAACAGTCATTAGTTCTAGAATCTGAAATTAATTCATTGAATGAAAAAATTGTAGAATTAAAAGTCGATCAAGGTAAATTGGATTCAACCCAAAAAGAAGTATTTAAGAAGAAAGACTCTTTCAATGATCTTCTTTATAACTTTAATCAGAAACAGAGAATTACATCTAAAAAAAATCATTTATATGAGCAAATTCATAGTTTAGAAAAAATTAATAATGATCTCAAAAATGAACTAATTGATTTAGAGAAGGAAATTGAAATTTTAAAAACTCAAACAGATCCAGAATTTCTTAAGTGGAATGATAGAATTAAACAAATTCCAAATGAATTAGCCATCCTAAATGAAGACAAGAAAAAATGGGATTTAAAACTAAATGAAAACTCTATTATTCTCAAGGAAGTTAAAGATAAATTAAATAACCATAAGTATGATTTAGACTCTGTCCAGAAAGAATATGGAATAAAGCGAGAGGCTTTTCAAAAAGCTGATAAAAATGCATTTAATATTTTTCGCCTATTAGAAAATACTGAAGAAGAGCTTAACACTACAGAAAATGAAATTTCAGATATAAAAGGAGAGATTTTAATTCTACAAAGCAAGAAGGGAGATCTAGAACGGAAAAATATTCAAATAACACTAAATTATGAACAAGAGAATATTAAACTAAATAAATATAATCAAGATCTGGAGATCAAGAATAACGATTTAGATAGAATTAATTCCGAAATAAGTCCTCTAATTTCAAATGAAATACTTAAAACCCGTCCAATAGAGGATATTGTATCAGATATTTCCAGAATAGATAAACAACTAATTAGTTATTTAGATGTTGATAACTCACTTCTGATTGAAAGAGATCAAATCTTATCTTCACTTAAAGAGATTTCAAAAAATCAGAAAGATTTGGAAAATGACATTAAAGCTGCTACTAAAACTGAAAAGAAAATGGAAAAAACTTATTATAATAAGTTTAGTGTTTTGCTTGAAAACCTTCAGAGAAGTGTAAATCAGAAATTTGAGGATTCACAAATTAAGTCTTTCTGTTCACTTGAATTGATCGGTGAAATTGAAGATCTAGGCGTTGATATTAAAGCGGCAACATCAAAAGACCAATTAAAATCATTTACAGCTCTTAGCGGGGGTCAAGTCTCTTTAATTTCCATATGTTTAATTCTTTCCCTGCAAGAAATTAAACCTTCTCCCCTCTGTTTACTTGATGAACCTGGTATGTTTTTAGACGAAAAAAATTCTGAAGTGGCTTATCAACTAATAAAGGCAACATTAGAACAAAATCCAATACAATTATTTATGTTTTTACCAAAATCATCAAATTCATTATTTCTTTTAGCTGAAAAGTTAATAGGAATTGCTAGAGTAGGAAAAAATGAAATTTCCTCAGTTTTTAAGCCAAAAATTGTCAAAAAAAAATGAGATGTTAGATATTATGGAATATAGGGATTTCTCCAAAGAAATAAACAAAAAAATAGAAAATATTAAAAATAGTGTTCTTTCAGGAGAAATTTCGCTCTTAAATGTTGAATTAGTTTCTCTTTTTGAATCGATGAAGGATACTCTTAACATTTACAATATCAATAGATATTCTACAACATATAAGAGTGCTTTCCAATTATTAATTCAAAAATTCGAAGAATTAAAAACATTACTTAATTATTTGGATAATAAGGATAAATTTTTGGCATTCTTAAAAACCAATCCTAAAGACTCTGAGATCTATGATTTATTAAGTGATTGTTGGAGAACTCCATTCAATATTGATGTTCTATCATTGAATTTTCTTGAATACTCAAAAGATCGATTAATTACTGATAAAGATATGCCTATTAAAATTGAACCAATTAGTAAAATAATTGTAAAAGAAAACTTTTTGTTAGAAATACCAGATCAAAAATTTACTGAGAAAATGATGAATTTTTTCGAAGAAATAAAAGATAAATTGCCATGTTCTTATGATGAGATTTTTATAGATTATTTAAAGCAATTGAAAGTTTATGAGAACTTTGTATTTCTCCTTCATTTACTCCAATTAGGTAAAATAAAATATCAAAAAGACACAAATTTTTTATATCTATAAAAGGGTGGAAATTAGAATGAATGAAATGACGATTTTGATGCATTTACTAAGCAAAAAAAATAAATTTGAAATGGGAGCGACTCAAAATGAAATTCTGAAAGCCTTAAATGTAAAAGATAGGAACAAAGCAATCTATTTTCAAAAAATTATTAATAATTTAGCTAATTATTTGAAGACATTGGGGCTTCAAGTCAGATTTAATCCACTTAATTGCCATTGGTATATTACTTTTGAAACTGGAATAACTGAATTAATCTCAGCGAATCCATTTGAAGGAAATCCAAGACTAGCAGCAACGTTATATTGCACTCTGATTAATTGCTTTAACAGTTCTGGAGAAACAACAATCCAAAAAATAAAAGAAATCAGAAAGAAAAAGGGAATTATAGAAGATATTAAAGAATTAGAAAAATTAGGATTTGTTACTTATGATAAATATCTAAACAAAATTAATCTAACACCTTTAATTGGTTATCTTTTAGATTTAGAAAAATTATTTATAAAACTTGCTCTAAAATTAAAAAAGTAAGTTCAGAGAAATGTAAAACTTTAGTTTTTGGTAGTAATTTCTAAGATCATTTCTGCAACCCGGTTGTTATAGCTTTCAACATCTTCAAATCCTTCAATAGTTTCACCACATGTAATAAAAGTATCATTGATTGCTATTTTTCGTTTTTCAAAGAAATCATTAATTTGTGTTTTGACAGTATCAAGTTTTTTCTCTTTATCTCCTTCCACTAAATCAATTTTATTTATACAAACATAGATTTTATCAGGAAAAAATCGCACATCATTGAAAAATTCAAATTGCGGTGTAAGATCTCTATCAAGCGAAAAAACAGCTATTATTTGTGTGGCTATTCGCGATATCGTTATGATTCCCATTTTTACTACTGCTCTCGCCCTATCGCCTCCCGGCGCGAAGATAGTGTGTGCTTTGTTAGTAGTTTCTTCTCTAAACACAATCCGGTTAGGATGAATGGTTTTTGTTTCCTTTTCATTAAGCGCATCTTCTTTATCACCACCAGGAACAGTTGCTTCTCCAGAAAAATCAGCTTTAACCACTGAACATTTTGTTCCACCTTTTACATTCTCAATATCACCTTTTTTTAAGTATCGGACGAATAATCGAAGAATACTTGTTTTACCGACACTTACATCACCCAAAAGTCCAATGTTCACCATTTTTATACTTCACCCTCCAATAGTTTGTTTAAAAGTAACTCATAATCTGGTATTAGAAATTGTTCTAATAAAGCATTATTATGAGCATGAATGAGAGCAACTAATATCTCTTTTAAATTTTTTGCGTTTTTAGAAAATTTGATTAAATTCTCTGCTGTAGGTTCTTCATTAAAATCATTCACATGCTCATCAAATCCAAATTTTGATAGTTCAGGTAAGGCATTAAAAAATCCAAAAGCTGAATAACCTTGATATTGGTAAAAGATAAAGAATCTTGTTTTAATGTTATTTATAATTTGGGTCAAATATGCTGATGGATAAATCTCCCCTAATGTAACTTCTTCATCTTGCTTAATTATAAAGTAAGGGGAGATTGGTGATACCTGAGTTCCATACATTTCCTTTGGAGGTATAGAAATAAATGGTAACTTTTCAGAAACAATAGTCCACAAATCTTCTCTCTTTTTTTCTAATAAGATATCTTTTATTTCATCATATGCAAAATAAAAATCTGATTGTAGTGCTAATAATGAACTTAAGTAAACAGATAATGAAGCAAAAGTAGCTTCTAATACAGGTCTTCTTCCTCCGTTAGCTTCTGAGGGTTTTACAGCACCCTTCCAAGCCCTTAATCCTGAATATGCAAATGATTTTACATCAAAAAAAGCTCCAGACAGGAATAAAAATGAAGGAGCTTCCCCTTTTTCACCAGTTAAAAACTCTAAAGATTTTTTAATTAAAATACTCTCTAATTTCTCATCATGAAATTTTGAGTGGATTATTGGCATTTGGAGCCAAGATTTTTTTTTTGCCATTGTTAATATTTTCCTTAAGGTAAATTGGTTAGATTAAATAAGAATTGCTGTATAATTAATTTTTCGTATTTTAATTAAACAATATATTATCTCAATATAATATTTTGTATATAAAAAGTGTCTGCTTAATTGAGTTTTTCTCAATATATAGAATTCAAAAACGTCATAATTTTTTTTAGCTATTCAAACTTATTTCTTTAGCTAATAGTTCTCTCATTTTTGAAGTAATAATATCATAATCCTTAATTGATTTCAAGCCTTTTATTGAAATTATTTCAATAAATTCAGTTTTTTTAAAATAATTATAATCCACGCTTAAATTTGGATTATTTTCTTTTATTTTGATTAGTGCTCCTTTTAAAAATATATGTATAAAATCTTCAGAAGTTTCTATAATTACTCTCTTCTCTGGATCAACAAATTTAATTTCAACTCTATTAAAATCATAAAAATTTAAAACACATAATAATTCTTCATCATTTTCCTTATTTTTCGAAAATATTTTTCTTTTGATATTAGTACCCTCAACTTTTTCTTTTGAAATTTCCTCAACAAAATATTCATCTTCAGTTATTTTATCTGCTTTTTTAGTAATTGCGTTTGAGTAAATCTCGTCAGCACTATGAAATGATTTCCCGGATATAAGTGAATTTAATAAATTTAATACATCTCTTAATTCATCTATTTCTGATTTTAATTCTTCAAGATCATCTTTTTTTTTATAGTATATATTCTGAATCTTACTGAGCATACTTGACAGTTTCTCAATTTCTTTTTCAGTGTCTTTAGGATCCATTGATTTCATATATGTTTTTTAAGAACTTAAATTTATTTAAAAATTAGTGCTATAGATTAATTAAGTAATTTATTTTAAAGTGAAATTGAAATGAAATCAATGATTATAACTCCAAATTCGAAAGACCCAGAAGTGCAAATTCTCTCTGCGGAATTTGAAAAATCTGGATATAATGTCCAATACTTTATTCCCTCAACAATTATGGTGGATGTTGGTTTCCAACGTAGTTTTTATAAACAATTTGAATCTCTAGAACCTAAAGCAGCCCTAGTAAGAGGTTTTGGGGCCGCAGCTACCCAAAAAATATTTTTTAGGCTTGATATTTTACGTGCTATAGAGGAATTTGATGTGAAATTGATCAACTCAAGAGAATCATTAGAGATTGCGAGTGATAAGTTTTTAACATCTGTTTTTTTAGAAAATCACAATATTCCTACACCGAAAACAATAATTTGTGAGGATCCACAGAGAGCATTAGATGCGTTTGATGAATTAGGCGGAGATTGTGTGCTAAAACCTCTATATGGTTCAAAAGGAATTGGAATAGTAAGATTGAATGATAAAGCTTTTGCTGAAAATGTGATCTATTCTTTAGGTCAATTGAATCAAGTTTTTTATTTACAAGAATTTGTTGAACATTACAATCGAGATATAAGGATTCTTGTATTGGGAAATCAAGTAATCGCTGGAATGTATAGAATAAGCAATAGCTGGAAAACAAACATACATGCTGGTGCAAAAGCTAAATCTATAGAAATAACAAAAGAATTAGAGAACCTTGCAATTAAAGCTGCTAAAATAACTAGAACAGAAATTGCGGGAGTAGATATAATTGAATGTGAAGAAGGCTATACCGTATTGGAAGTTAATTCAATTCCTGGATTTACTGCACTACAAAAGGTTACAGATAAGAATCTCGCCAGTGAAATTATAAATTATTTTCTAAAAAGTGTTGGTAACTAGGATTTTAAAGATAATAAAAAGAAAAGAATTTAAATTGAATAGAAGAATTGATTTTCTAACAGTCTACTATAATTCTTCAATTAAACCAATTAAAGCAGCTATTACTAAAAGCACACAGGCTATTATTCCCCCAGCAAAAATTACAAGGAGTATTCCTAGAACAAATAGAAATAACCAATGAAATGGGAAGGGATTATTAGGTTTAAGAGCAGTATAAATTGTGATAACTGAGAAAACAATTCCGATAATAGCATAAACTAGGTCATAGAAACCTACGTAATGCGGGAGTATCCACGGAATTCCAGCGATTGTAAATATTTGACTAGCTAAAGCTACTAAGCCCCCGATAACGGTTAAGAATTTCATTATACCTTCGTTTTTATATTTCTTAGTCATTTGATATCATCTCATTTGAAATAATGATTTTTAATAATTCTCTAAATTATAAAAGAATTTAATGTTTTCCTTTCTGAAAAAATAGTCAATTAAACATTCATATAATAAAACTTTATTTAATATCTAACCAAATTTTATAAATATGACTCTTAAGAGTAATCAATCTAATAAGAACATTTTTGCACATACCTATTCTATAGTTGCTAGGGATCTGAAAACTGGAGAAATGGGAGTTGGAGTCCAAAGTCATTGGTTTTCAGTGGGTAGTGTTGTTTCGTGGGGAGAAGCTGGAGTCGGAGTTGTAGCAACGCAATCATTAGTAAACAAATCATTTGGTCTACGTGGACTTGATCTGTTAAAACAAGGCAAATCACCCCAAGAAGCAGTAGACATTCTTATCTCTGATGATGAAGGAAAGGCCGTTAGACAATTAGCAATTCTAGATTGTCAAGGACGTGTAGCCACTCATACAGGATCAAAATGCATAAAACATGCAGGTCATAAAATAGGTGAGAATTTTTCTGTCCAAGCAAATATGATGCTTACAGAAAAAGTGTGGCCGGCAATGGCGGAAGCGTTTGAAAAATATAGTAATTTATCTCTACCGGAAAGAATAATTAAATCCTTAGATGCTGCTGAATCCGTTGGGGGAGATATAAGAGGAAAGCAATCAGCTGCGTTGTTAGTAGTTGCTGGTGAACCAACTGAAAATAAATGGGAAGATCCAATTATTGATCTCCGAGTAGAGGATCACATTGATCCTTTAAAAGAGATAAACAGATTATTAAATATATTTCGGGCATATGAACATATGAATAATGGGGATCTTGCAATAGAAAAAGGTAATATGGCTAAAGCACTTGAAGAATATGACGCTGCTCAAAGAATGTTCCCAGAAAACCTTGAGATGACTTATTGGACCGCAATTTCCTTAGCTAATCAAAACAAATTGGAAGAAGCATTAGAATTGTTTAAAAAGGTGTTTAAGAAAGAAAGGAATTGGCGCTTACTTACAGAAAGGCTTCCCCATTCAGAATTATTAAATGTAAATGAAGAAGATCTAAAGAAAATTTTATCAATAAAATAATAAACTCAATTTAAAAGCATTTTAATTCGATATTACCGTGATATTTTTGTGTTTTAAATATGAATAGAATCGAAAAGAAAATGTGATTGAGGATAAAATACTACAGTATAAAAATGGAATTGCCCTTGCAAAAGAGCGCTCTAGAAGTAGATATGCTGATCAAGATTACTATCTTAATTTAATTTCCAAATTTGAGAGGATCTTAAAATTCTATGAAGATTTGAAGGTTTGGCGGGAATTTTCAGGGGATTAACCCAAAAAATTAAAGTTCTTCTTTCAATAATATCATAATACTTCCTATGATTAAGATTCCTCTAACTGGAAAAGATTTAATCGAAATTCTTTTTTTAATATTTCAAACAATTTATGCATAGGGAACCCAATTACATTAGAAGAGGATCCATCAATTTTTTTTATAAACAAACTCGCTCTATCTCTTATTGAATATGCTCCAGCACGCCCTTTCCATTCATTTGTTTTAATATATGATCTAATTTCTTTATCAGAAAGTTCAAGAAATTGAACGGACGTCACATCAGAATCGACAATAATTTTTGAATTATTAGTTTCAGTGATTGCTATTCCAGTTATTAGCTTATGAGTCTGATTTACTAAACTTTTTAGGATTATGAATGCTTCTTCCATACTATCAGGTTTACCGATAATTTCTCCATCAAGTAAAACTATTGTATCACCAGCAATAATTAACGCATCAATTCCCATTTTTAAATACTCATCTTTTGCAAATAAGGCTTTTGCCTTTGCAAGTTCCTTTACAAGTATTCCAGCATTTGAGAACTCTGTTTTATACTTCTCTTCATTAATATTAGTTGCAAATATTTCAAATGGAATCCCGGCACGCTTAAAGATTTCACTTCGATCAATCGATTTTGAAGCTAATATAATTTTTCGCAAAATGGTTTTCACTACTTTTAATTTGAAAACTAATTTATTATAAGTTCATTTTTTTGTAAATTTATTTATCCAATTTATTTCAAAATTAATAATATCTTTTGGGTTGAAAACAAATATATTTAATTAATTTTAAAGAACAAATATCTAGTAATTACAAAATAAGTCATTAAAATTATGGTTTACTTTCTTCTCTGTTTATTTTTAATTATGTATTCTTATTTGTTTATTCTTTTCAACTATATCCATTTTTCATATAAACCGGATTATTTAAACAATTATATTGGATTTATTTCATTATTATTTGTGTTTTCCAATATAATTCTATTTTTATTATTTATGAATTATGATTTAATGCTTCAATCATTTTTTGTCCCTTTATGGTTAATATCCCTTGGAGTTCCAATGTTACTTGTAGGAATGTTAGTTTTAATCTCAACAGGAGTTATTTATTTGATAAAAATAGACTATCAAAATAAAATTTCACAATTAAGTTTTAAATTAGAGAAAAAGCGAAAGAATTGGAGTAAAGCAAAGAAAGACACTCTCAGAAAGCTAAATCATATCTTAATATTTATAGGACTTTTATTTGTTTGGTATATTGGACTATTTCTCGCCAATATTTATACTGGAACCTCTACAGGAATGATTCCAGAAGAAAATAACATGTTTTCATTATATTTGAGAATTATAAGTGAGCCGACCTCTATTTCAGAAGAATTTTTTTCATTAGGGTGGTTTTACTATATACTGTTTTTCTTTTTTTATATTATGTGTATGTTCATGTTATCAAATGAATTTGCACGTAAATCTAAAAAGTATAATTTTCCCTTTACATTTTTTACTAAAATATACCTTTCTGAAAAAGAGAAAAAAAATTATGGTACTTATTTATATTTTGCTATTGGACAAATGTTTGCTGCTTTTGTCTGTCCTCCAATGGTATTTTTTATGATACTAGGAACTGGTTCAATTAGTGATTTGATGACAAGTCAAATTGGAATAAGATTTGGAAAAACTCATATTAAATGGAATAAAAATAAAACTTGGGAAGGTGCTATCGCAGGCACTTTAGTTACTTTAGTATTAGGACTTTTATTTGTAGGTATTTTATGGTCCTTGATTTTTACTTTAACGTTCCTATTTATTGATATTTTTACTGATAAACCAATTGATCTATCAGATAATTTGTTAATACCAATGGCTTTTAGCCTTATATATCTATTTATACGGTTCTTCTTTAATTTAAATTATTATACAATCATAATTTTTTGGATTTAAAATAATGTATTTCATAGCTACTAGTTTGATTTTAATTGGATATTCAACTCTAACTCTAATTTACACTTTAAAAAATAGAAAAATAAAGAGAGAAACCCAAATTTTTACAAACGAG
>JAEOTW010000251.1 GCA_016839655.1 Promethearchaeota archaeon
AATTTTGAGATTTCTCCAGAAATCGAAGCAATGAGAGATGAATTTGTTAATTATTTATCTGGTAATCATTCAAACTTTAAAATAAATGCAAGTACGATATGGGAAGGGCTTGGAAGGGTGCCTCAAATCTTAATTGTCGAACATTATCTTTTCAAATCAACATATTGGGAGATGGAATTAGCCAAGCATGCTACTATAGCTCCATATGATTGGGTAAAAATATATTTAAGGCCAAGATTTAGTTTACTTCCAAATTGGTCTGGAATCATTAATTCTTGGAGTAGTGGAAATCATACAATAATAGAAATCGACACTCCAGAAGAAATATATCGATGAGTACTAAAAATTATAGAAACCTTTAATTAAAAAGTAATTTTTATTGGCTCTAACTTAGGTCAAAAACATTTAATTAGCTCGTTTCTTTAGTGGAGATATCTTTCTCAATCTTTCAATTACATGTGGCAATTTTTCTAAAAAATAATCAATATCATCTTCTGAATTAAATCTACCTAAAGAGATCCTTAAAGAACCATGGGCGTCTTCAGGTAGTGATCCTGTCGCTAGGAGAACATGACTAGGGTCTAGCGATTTGGATGAACATGCTGAGCCTGTTGAAGTAGCTATCTGCTCCATATCTAAGTCTAATACGATCGATTCTCCTTCAATATATTTAAATCCTAAATTCACATTATTGGGAAGCCTTTGAGTTGGATGTCCATTCAGATAGCAATCATCAATATTTTCTATTACCCAATTGATGATTTTGTCTCTTAGTTTTATTTGTCTTTTGGCTTCATCCTCCATTTCTTCTTTTGCTAGTTCTGCTGCTTTTGCAAAACCTGCAATTCCAGGAACATTCACGGTGCTTGGTCTCATATCCTTTTCATGACCTCCGCCAAACATAATTGGGTCAATAAATTTACCCCATCCTTTTCTTATACCTTTATTACGAATATACAACATCCCTACACCCTTAGGACCATAAAGTTTATGAGCGGATGCCGATAAAAGATCAATATTCATCTCAATTACATCAATAGCAACTTTTCCAAAAGCTTGTACTGCATCTGTATGAAAAATAATATCATGAGCTTTTGCTATTGTTCCAATTTCTTTTATTGGTTCAATAGTGCCAATCTCATTATTAGCAAACATTATACTAATTAAGATTGTCTTATTTGTTATTGCATTTTCTAAATCTTTAATATTAATAAGACCATATTTATCAACTGGTAAGAAAGTAACCTTAAACCCCCTTTTTTCTAATTCTTTATAAGGATTTTCTACCGCATGATGTTCAATTGAACTTGTGATAATATGATTACCTCTTTCTTTATTTTTTGAAGCAACACCAAAAATAGCAATATTATCTGCTTCTGTTCCTGAAGAAGTGAAAAAAATATCATCTCTGTTCGCATTAATTACTGATGCAATAATTTCACGTGATTTTAACAATACTTGTCCCGCTTTTTGTCCTATTGAGTGTAGACTAGAAGAATTACCATAAGTCTCACTAAAATGCTTATTAATTTCTTCAATAACCCTAGGATCCATTGGGGTTGTTGCAGCATTATCAAGGTAAATATATTTCGAGTTGTTCATATTAAAATCTACAGCTATTAATTTTAGGTTATTCCAATTAAATATTTATAATGCTTTAGTTATTAATTATTTTCATTAGATTTTATTAATAAAGCTAATTTTTCATATATTAAGAATTATTTTAACTTCTAAAATCGCACATCGAGACCTAAAAATGAATAATAAAGAATCAAAGAATGAAACTATTGATCTAATTATAGAACATGAACTCTCTAAAGTTTCCCCTGAAATGATTGATTGGTGGTGGGATCATATTGATAGTTCAGAACGCTATAGATTGTGGCATCCTAAAGACCATAAATCATTTGAATGGGAAGTCTCTCCTGGAAGTGTGAATGGTCATGTAGGAGCAATACATCGTGTTGTTGAAACAATCGAAGGAAAACCAACAACCTTAAGAATTCGATGGGAAAATCCTGATTCTATACCTATAAAGGCGGAGTTTAACCATAAAAATGCAGCAAGTATTTTGAATGATAAAGATGAACCTATAAGTTGGGTTTTACATGAATATCACTCAATCCCTAACGGAACCCTTCTAAGATCAACATTTCGTTTACCTGCTCAAATCCCAAATTCATTTATTGAACATTTGAGAAAGCATAACATTGAAGAAATAGGATACTTTACTGAATTTTTACCAAGATTATATGAAAAAGAACGGTGATCAGAAGAATATGAAGCTTATGTGGGGTATGACAGGAACAGGATATGTTCTTCAAGAATCTATTGATTTAATGAAAGAATTACAAGAGGATTTCAATATAGATTTAACGGTTATTTTATCAAAAGAAGGAGCTGCTGTTATTAAGTGGTACAAAAAGTGGTTAACTCTTACTGAAGTTGTCAAAAAGGTAAAAGTTGAAAAAACTCCAAATATTCCTTTTTACGCTGGACCAATACAACTTGGGAATTATGATTTATTTTTAGCTTGCCCCGTTTCTGCTAATAGTGTAGCAAAAATCGTATATGGAATCGCAGATACTTTAATAACTAATTGTGTAGCTCAAGCCATTAAAGGAGGACAGATAGTCTATATTTTTCCCTCGGATCAAGATACTGAGCCAATTGTTACTTCTCGACCTGACGGTTCTCCTTTAATCTTAAAAATTAGAGATGTTGAAATTGAAA
>JAEOTW010000252.1 GCA_016839655.1 Promethearchaeota archaeon
ACCTTTTACGTTTTCCCCATATTGAGATAATAGGTATCTTATATGAGAATTTTTCATCGAGTTTATTTTGTTTTAATTAATAACAATATAATAGTCCAGAATTATAAATTCAATGCTAAGAATAGAAGTAAAATAAAAAAAATGGTAATGAATGTTAATTGATTCTCAATTTTCTTTTCCTATACATTACAATTCCAATTGTACTAATGACAAGTATTAGAATAAATGTATATCCCAGAGAAATTCCTTGCTCTGAGCCAGCGAGATCTAAAGTTATAATTGTAGTGTCTGCTTCAATAACATCAAACCTCATTAACAAACCATTATCATTGAATATGAAGCTTAATGTAATTTCATCGTCGAAATCATGTAAAACAAGCTGATTCCCTATAGTCAGAATAGTAGTAAATTGACCCCCTATTGTGGCATTCATGTAATCTCCAATTAAGGTTAAGTTGAAAGGATTTGGTAAAACAAAGATCCATCCATACACAAGTGTAAATCCCCCCGCGTAATCAATGAAATCTGTAGTTCCATTGAAATACATAAATTCCTCGTTTTCTATTACGATTTCCCAAGAACTCTTATATGAACTATAATAATTAATTGTAGCATTAAGAATTACTACTTTCTCTGAACTATAATTACCTTTATATATATTATCTACTGTAAATCTTACTCGATCTGAAGTATTTAATAATTGAGTCGCTTTAGTATAAGTCCAATTATAAGTTTGTCCCTCTTTAACTGAAATTGTGCTATCTTCTATTGTAGTAGCGTGAACATTAATGAAGAAAGAAAAAGTCAGTAGGACCACAATTGAAATTCCTAATTTATTTTTTAATCTCATATTCAAATACCTTTTTTAAAAAGAGCTTTTTTAAGAAAATAATAAAAAATTCTCTAATTTAAATTATTCTTATTTTACGTTAATGTAAAACTATGATAAAGCAAAAATATCTCATTATAAAGGAGGAACTAAGACTCCAATTAAAACCTAGAATATTATCTATATCGTCATTGTAGTGGTTATATCTTTGCTTTACGTTTCCTAATAATAATAAAGCCGAGAAGTATAAAAACCAATTCAAAGAGAATATCTTTGATATATAAGATAATCCCTGTATAC
This sequence comes from Promethearchaeota archaeon, assembly GCA_016839655.1. The sequence goes on from JAEOTW010000252.1 coordinate 1,130, forward strand.
CAAATGAATATGCTTATTATTAAAATACTAACACTATATATGACAGTTATTAAACCAATTGATAATATAAAATATCCGATGATTAAATTAGCATCAGTTTTTCTTCGCAATGTTAATTCTCTAAATAATGATAGCTAAAATATAACTCTTGAGTTATATCTGAATTTGATTAATATTATGAAAATATACTATTTAAAATTCATCTAGAATATTTGAAATTATCATATTAACAGAAAATATCGGATTATAAGCTTTTCAAAATTATATTATTTGTTAAATTTTCATTATTTGCCATGATAACTAAAACCTCTTCTTTTTGCTCTAAAGGGTCTTTCAGGTAGATTGAAATAACAATCAGGGCAAAAAATAGCGATCATAGAATCATTCCAAAGATTCCTAGCTCTTAATTCTGAAATAGAGGGATTATCTCTTACAAATTCTGAAAATGATATTAATCGTCCACAAACCATGCAAGATTTATCTTCTCTAATCATTTAAATCTTCAATTTGTTTTCCTTTAGTACATGTACTTCAGACTTCATTAAATAAAAACATGAGAGTCATACCATTTTTCCTTACTTGAAATGTAATATCTTTTAACTTTGTATTTACTTCGAACTTCGTGAAAAGTTCCAGAATAAAAACTATTAATCGAAGCTTGGATACTTTATAATTATGAGCTTAAAAACTATTGGTAAAGAAATAAATCTTGCTAAAATAGTAATTCCTTTCTCTGAATTTGGAGAAACAAAAAGTACTCCAGATTTATATGAAGGAACCGAAAAAACTCCATTTTCAGATAGAGATCCACAATACAAGAGGATTTTAAAGGATGAGTTTGCCCAAGGAGAGCTATTTGAAATATACCAACATCTAATTAAAATTAACTACATATTAACCAAATTGAGTGAGTAGAAAATGTCGGTAAATTATTATATGTTTTTAGAAGAAGTTAGAATAATTACAGGTCATTTAGACAAGATACAAAAATCTACTAACATAAAAGTATTGAAATCATTCTCTTTCATAGATGAACTTATTTCACAATTGGAATGTGTTAACAATCTATTAACGGGGGATTTAAAAAAATGAGAGGAAAGGGAATTAGAAAAATAATCATAAGGAATGAAGATATTGTCCGGTTATGATTAAACTTCAAAAAATTTGAAGATCATTCCCTGATATAACTTTTCTATCATATCCTTCTTTTACTTCTGCAACTAATTCTGCTTCACTAGCACCCCAGAAAAGTTGGTGATAAAGAATTAATAATTTTGGTTTTACTTTAGAAGCTATCTCCGCAAGCTCATAAGATGAAGTATGTACATTTGAATGATATTTTTGCCATTCTGGTGGTAAAGTCTCGAACATTTTTGAAGAATATACTTCATGAACTAAAATATCACACCCTTTATAGAAATCAATGCAATCATCAAAAGGAGCAGTATCACCTGAAATTACTATATTTTTATTAGGTGTGATAAACTTATACCCAAATGATGTTAATGTTCCATGATTAACCGGAAATGCTTCTACTTCTACATTTTGATCTTCATAAATCACTCCAGGTGTTATTTCATTTACATTAACTTTATAACCTGAAGAATTTGCAGGTTCTAGCCCATTGATTCTCTCTTTTATATCAAGATCGTAAGCACTAATAATATTACCTGTCATATTTTGTGTTCCTTGAGGACCATATACTTCTAAAGGATTCGTTCTTCCCATTATCCATGGAGTGATAATCAGATCAGGATACCCAAGAGTATGATCCGAATGTAAATGAGTTAGAAAACCCTTTATCAATCGAGAAGACTCGAGAGGTTTAATTCCAAAATTAAAAAATGCTTCATCTGTCCTACGAGTAACACCAACCCCAAAATCTATGAGATAGGACGAATCTTTAACAATTATCGCTAATGATGGGCCAAACCTCAATGGATCAGGATTTGGATTTCCAGTTCCTAATAGAATAATTTTACTACTTTTTGAATTTACCATCAACTATCACTCATTGTGAACTAAAATTTGTATATTAATATAATTCAATAAGAATCCATTTAGAAATTTATTTATTAATCCTTGATATTATTCTCGGTATGTTGGATACCAGAATAATTTTCTCATACAGTTATAGGAAAATCCTTTTAAACTAGTGGCGTGTACATAGTAGATTTTATCAAACTCTAAAGGCATATGATAAGTTTGCACATCGATAATATATCCTTGAAGTTTCTTATATAACAGATATCTCGCAGCGGTATTGGTTTCAGCGATAGTCTGCTCTAAGAGATTCTGTAAATATGGATCATTAATATTAGCATGATTCAAATCAGAAGCATTATTAACCAACGGATCAATCATATTGAAAGTCTCAAAATAGTCAGGGCCCTTGCCCAAATAATAGATATGGAGTCTGGTTGGTTGATGTTGCCATACATAGATAAATTGATCCCAGGTTAAATCTTGGGGTTCAATACCAATTCCGATGAGGTCCATGTCTTCTGTGAACCGTTGGATAAGAAGTGTCATGAAGTAACTGGCGGATCTATGCCGGAAATGTAATTTACCATCGGTAAAGTTTCCAACTGGTGGAGTAAATAAGGCATCTTTCCATTTTTGTTCATCTATTCCTGGGCTGAAATAATCACCTATCTGAGTTCCTATGTCCCATGGATTTGTCATACCAGGTCCATCATACCCAAAGCCCATCGATTGCATATATTGTCGGGCTAATGGGATATCATAATGGGCACCTCTGGTTGATGAATTGTGAGCAGGAAAGCCTGGTGGAACCAATGAATTAGCCCGTGCAGTTGTATCTTCATCAATTTCATGAATAAGATATGTATAATTAAACGCATGAGCAATGGCTTTTCTCCAAGTTCTGTTTAAAACTCTAGTATTGAAGGCAATGTACCAATAGATTGAGGCATTGATATATTCATTGACTCCATCTCCAGTAACTGTAATATCTGGATCCGTCCAAAAATCACCTCCGAGCCAAGGCAAACTTGGCCCTAAATAATCAATGTCTAAGGCTAACATAGCATTATTTGCGGTAACCGCATCTCTATAATAGACATAGACAATTCGATCCCAAAAGGCACCTGTTCTCCAATATCTCTCCCATCGTTCGAATCGAATCTCAGAATTAGGAATGTACCTAATTAATTTGAATGGACCTGTTCCAATAACTATATCTTCGGAAATATCTAACATTTCATCAGCGGGAGTTGATTCATGACCAACAATAGCACTTGCGGTATAGGCTAATAACCCTTCGACAGGAGCAAAGGGTCTGTTTAGGAAGAGCATAACAGTGTACGGATCCGTTGCTTTATGTGCATCCCACCAAGCTCTACTCAATGCATCATCAAAAATAGGGGTTCCATCACCAAATTTATAAAGAGCGTGTGGGAAAGCCTGAACATGGAAAGTAGGATCTAAAGTACCTGTTGAGTTGCCGAAAAAGTTGATTCTTTCGAGGGTGTGAATGACATCTTCTCCAGTAAAGAGCTGGCCATCATGGAAATATACATCTTGACGTAGTGTAAATGTAATATTTGTACTATATGGTGTTGAGGTAAAATTCCAAGATTCAGCTAGCCTCCCGACGATTGGAAAAGAAGGATCACTTAAATCATATGCTACTAATGTTTCAACAACTTGATCGAGCAGATCACTTGAAATTCTATCCCAACAATCACAAGGATCCATAGTCACTGGATTAGATGTTCTCGCCACTTTGAGAACTTCTCCAGGATAAGGATAAGAATCACCATCAAAAGAACCACTATATAAAAAAAAACTGAAACTACCAAAGATAATAATATTAGCAAGCAAAGCAATGCAAATCATTGAATTTAAAAATTTATCCTTCCTGTTCTCAGTAATTTTAATCCCTTCATTATTTTAATCTAAATTAGAAAATTAAAAATATTGGAAAACCAATTGCGAAAGTTAATAAATTTGCAGAGATTGTGGACTTGATAATAGTCATGTTATTTACTCTATACTCAAAATAGTGAAGATCATTGAATTTTTTATATATTTTTAGATTCAACAAGCATTCTAATATAATTGGAAAGGCTTCAATTAAAACGGTCACAAATAAAAAATAACCTAAATCAAAAAAATATGGTCTGTTTAAGAGAAAGGCAAAAAGTTGTGTTAGGGGAAATGTGACTAGATTAACTGCGAAGATAGATTTGTAGAATTTTATAGACGTTTCTTTTAACTTAGTTGGTTTTAAGAAAATCCTAATTATAATACTCTCAAGTGTAAACGTAATGATAAAAAGAAACAGCAGTTCAAGAAGTAAATAAGGATGCCAAAAAGTAATTCCAACGGGATTAGCGATTACTTGGGGCAAAGTAGAAAATAAAAAAGATATTAAAACTGGTAAGATAAAAAATAGGGTTACTAAAAAGATTGCTATTCCCTTTTTCAATTTTCTAAAATTCATTCTAAAAAAAATTACTATGTTTTGGTTTTCTTTATGATTGGGAAATAGTTTCTTTTGTAGTAATATAAATCTTTTTTGTATTCTAGGATATTTTTTTGGTTATTTTAACAATTAGAATAGACAATTAAAATTCTTCTCTATTATTTCTAAAAATTTCTAATTTATTTTAGTGTGTAGTTTAAATAGTTAGATTATCATTTTTCTGCTTACTATATGTTAATGCTTTATAATAAGAGAGAAGAATTGAATTGAATCAGCGTCTAAAAATTTTTATGTTAATGCCATATAGAGATTATTTAAATTCAATTTATGAAGAGCACATCAAAAAACCATTAACAACCATAGGGCATAAGATAATAAGAGCTGATGATATCTCGAAATCCACCAACATTCTTATTGATATTTTAGAACTTACTCGAAGATGCGACATTATAATCGCTGACCTTACTGAAAAAAATCCAAACGTTTTCTATGAGTTAGGAATAGCGCATGAAAAAGGAAAATGGGTAATTCAGATATGTCAAGAAGGTGAAAAAATTCCATTTGACCTTGCTCAAATAAGAACTATTTTTTATAATAATACTCCAGATGGTCTTAAAATATTAACAGAAAAGATTATTAGATTTATTGATTCATATACAAAGGAACAACAAATAAAAGATTGGATAAGAAATCTTAAAGAAAGCAAATCATTCGCAGATTCCATATATTTTGTGAGTAAATTGTTAAAAAATGAAGATCTTCTTACATCAGAAAATATACGAGAAATTGCAAAAGCGACCATTAATAACTATCAAATCTATAATTCAGTGAAATTAAGGCAAGTCCTCCCTGAATTTTTTATAAGACATCAAGATATCATCCCTAATATTATAAAAGATGATATGAAGTATTATGGGTGGATTGCTTAAAATATCAAATTGGTTATAGAAAATCGCTAATATCTAGGTGTATCTTTTACTTCTTCATAATATGATTCAATACCTATTTCCTTCATTCTTTTATTTATTTGAATCCATCTTCGCTTAAGATGATCATCAAAATTAGATTTTTCGCAAGGAAATTCATCACATTGAAAACAAAAATCTATTCCCTTATCTTTATAACAATCTCTCACTCCGCAGTTAGGGTATAAACAAGATCCTTTCCTACAACCTGAACAATTCTCTTCAGATAAATATTCAATTAGCATTTTGAATGATGGATAATTTTTGAAGATTGGGAGGAAAGATGAGAATCTCTCAGCATATATATCAAATGAACCTAGATAGTTTTGTAACTCTACGCTACTTTTTCTTATTGGCCCCTCTGCGTTTGCGAAACATTTAAAACAATTAAGTCCACATGGAGCAAGAATATTTAATATTTCTTTTTCTTTCATTTTATTTCTTTATTCAAATATCAATATTAATTTCAGTTTTAGAGCGAAGTCTTCTTTTGAATACAGATATCCCTATTGTTACAATAATTTCAATAATTAATAAGGTACTGAATACTCCGACGCTGTAAAGCAAGAGATAATCACTTGAATTTCTTAATACTAATGTTAAGGCTATTCCAAATATGATAATAATAATCCATCGCATAAATGTTAAAAAATTCACTAATCCTACATAATTTTTTAATTGAGATTCTTTATCCATTTGAACCACTTTTTAATGTGTAAGTTTTCGCTTCTATAATCAAATAAATCAGTCTTAGCTTTTAAACCTAATAAACTTAATTATGTAATAATTAGGATATCGTGAAAATATTTATTAAGCTTAAAATTGAAATCTTAAAACATGGAATTCATAAATAATCTATTTAAAAAATTAAATTCTGAATTCATTTTATTAACGGTGATGTTTTTATTCTTTTTCCAATTAATCGGTGATTTAATTGAATCGGTTTATATGCTAGATCTTTTGAACTTGGAGTTGGATGAAAAAATAGCTGGACTATTCTTCTTGTTTACACCTTTAATCTTATTAATTTTTAGACATAAGATCCCTAAATATTTTCTTGAAATTGTAGCAATAATTGCTATCATTACACGATTAATCTCGCCATTTTTAGATTCTGCTGATAGAATTATAACTTCAGGTCTAGGCGTTGGGTGTTTTATGCTTTTTCTTCCTTCATTTTATTCTCAACATAAAAATATAGATGAAAGTGGGAAAATTGCATTAAAGGTTAGTTCTAGCCTTGCTTTAGCTATTTTAATTTCTATTACACTCAGAGCATTTAATTCTACAGTTGATATTTCAATATATGGAGTCTTTCAAATAATTGGGTGGGTTCTTGGTGTATTTGCAATCTTATCAATAATTGGTAGGATGCAAGCACAAAAATTAATTGATAGTACAAATAATCCAAACCTAAATTCTCAAGAGAGAGATCAATCTAAAAAGAAGTTTTCATTTAAAGGGGTTAAACTATTATCTCTTGGACTTATGAGCATATTAACACTTACTTTTTTTACATATATCAGTCCTACTGTTATTTCAAGATGGACTGAAGGTGACTACATTACTATTACAATAGCTATAACTCTAATGATTGCTTTAACTATATTTATTTTAGCATTTAAGCCACAAATTCTAAGTAAACTAAATCCACGTATTCTTTGGATTTGGAACATTATATATATAAGTTCTCTTGTACTAACTATTGCCGTTCATACATTTCCATTTCCCGCAACACCTAGCTCAGATCCAGTTGTTATAAGTCATCCAATTGGATGGTGGTATTATATTCCTTTAGTATTTATGATAGCATTATTACCAATAATCTTCATTGATTTTACACTATTATCTCGAGAATTGATCAATAAAAAACCAAGACCATCAAAAATTGGCGCAGGTTTTGCCACTGGTAGCCTATTTTTTATCATAGTAATGTTTATGCTTGTGTTTACACATGTATGGGGTTATGTTGATCCAATAAGTCAATTATTCCGTAACTTATTCTGGCTCCCTTTCTTATTAGTGGGAATTGCAATTCCAATAATGGGAAAAGCAATCTTCAAAAGAAACGCATTAGAATTCAAAGCTATTTTTACAGAGTTCTATGATAAAATAATTGTGGGTATCTTTATAGCATTATTAGTAATAGGAACTAGTGTATCTGTACTTGTATGGGAATTACGTCCTAAAATACATGACACAAGCGGAATCACTTCAATTAAAGTTATGACATACAATATACAACAAGGAGTAAATGAGAATGGTGAAAAAAGTTACGATAGTCAACTTGCAGTTATACAAGCAGTTAATCCAGATATTATAGCTTTAATAGAGAGTGATGTTCCAAGAATCACGCATGGTAGTTCGGACGTGGTACGGTATTTCGCTAATCGACTAAATTATTATTCATTCTATGGACCGAGAACTGTAACAGGTACGTATGGAGCTGCAGTGCTTTCTCGATTTCCAATTTTTAATACGAAAACTTTCTTTACGTATAGTAATGTGGATGAAATTGGAACAACTGAAGTACAAATTAGAGTTGGAGCAACCACATTCAATATTTATTTGAACCATCCATCTGGGAGTGAAGATGCCCATCTAGTGCATATGCAAACATTAATGGATCGAATTGGAGCAAAGACAAACATTATTTCAATGGGCGATTTTAATACTAAACCCGATACAATATATTATAATATGTCAGTTGCTGTTTTAAAAGATGCTTGGTTAAATGCATCATCGAGTGGAGTTGATGGGGCTAGTTATGACTTATCAGAACGCATAGATCATATATTTGTATCTCATAGTTTTATAGTAACAGAAACAAGATATCTCAATTATCCTGTATCAGATCATCCAGCGCTATGGACTGAACTTCAATTTTAAATTTCCATTTTTTTTTAATTTTAATTAATTCTAATGAAATCTCATTTCCAAATCTTAAAAAACTTCAAAATCATTCCAAAGGGATTTATAATATCTCTTTAATCCCATTTTATTAAGTATAAGAAAATTTAGAATAAAACAAATTAAATCAATAAAAAATAAGATGTGATATGAATGAGTTTTGATGAATTTGATGAAGATTTAGGTGGAGAAGAACCTGTAAAATCTAAAACTCCAGTCTCTAAAACCCCATCAAGTGGTAAGAAATTGACTCTGTACTTTATGTCAACAATTGGTCCTGGTGAAAAAAAGGAAAAACTAACAGTGAATGATAGTAATAACGTTAGTGATATTAAACATACATTAGGAAATTTATATGGTCTTGATCCTAATGACTTTCACTTATCTTCTGGCGGTGTTACCATGGATGAAAACAGTTCCTTAAGAGACTATGATGTAAATAATGGTGATGATATTCTGTTAATCCCAGCAAGTACTGCTGGATAAAATTCTATTTGATATTTTTTTTTCTTTTCTCTTTAAATTTTAAAATTTATTCTTCTATAAGGAATATTCTAACGTCATTAAGATTTTTTTTTCAAAATAAAAAAAAGAAGAATAATTATGAATTTTTTAATATTTCATTGAAAATACGTAACATTTTTACATTATCATTCATTTCCTTTAATAGTTCAATAAGAACTGAAAAATAATATTTAATTTGAAAATTGGTTTTAAAATTGACCGAAGGTACAGTTAAATGGTTTAATAACCGTAAAGGTTATGGATTTATAGCAACTGAAGAAGAAGGAGATATTTTTGTTCATCATAGTGCTATTGTTAAGAAGAATGATGAATATGCTTCACTAAATGAAAATGACAAAGTAGAATTCGAAATCACCCAAGGTGATAAAGGTCCTGCTGCGAGTAAAGTAGTAGTAACTGAAGCCGCTCCTCCACAAGTTCGAGATTTTCGATATTAGACTTCCTTTTGTTACAAATCAATAAAATATAATAGTATTTAATAAGTAGTAGGTAGTAATTAGTAAGACCTTGTTCTGCGATTGTTATCGAATCTTATCTTTTTTTTATTTCCTTATAAATAATAAATAAAAAGAAATTCATATTTCTTTGATTGTGTAATTATAGGAAAAATTTGTACACACTTTAATATTCATTATACACTTTTAAAAATAAATGTTAGGCTCCTTCTAATCATCATAATCGCATTTCCATGATCTGCAATACACACTTCGATCCACAACATTTAAATATAATAATACACACTTTATGATCAGAGAATAAAAAATTATACACACTCAAAAAAAAATAAAAAAAAAATGGTGGAAAAAAAAAATGGAAAATAGTTATGAATATTACAAGAAAGTTAAGGTCCAAATTGACGCTAAAAGCGCCTTTAATGGAAATATGTATTATTAAATTCAAATTTTTTTTATTTTTTTATTATGATCATCAAAATTATTAAAATATTTAATAAAAATAGAAAAAAAAGAAAAAAGAGGTAGGAAAAAAAAATGAAAATATCTGGATCAGGAACCCTCTCAGAGGGAACAATAAATGATGAATTACACGTTTCCGGTTCAGCAAGAATAAAAGGAAATTTTGAATGTAATGGTTTTCATTCATCTGGTTCTTTGAGGGGTGAGGGAAATTTAACTGTTCATGGAGATATTAAGAGTTCTGGCTCATTTAGACTTGCTGGAAACCTTTATGGAGATGGTGATCTCAGATCATCAGGCTCAACTTCAGTTGAAGGGGAAGTTTTGATGAAGGGAAAACTGTATAGTTCTGGTTCATTTAGAGCAGGAAATAAAGTCGAAGCTCATGATGGAATTCGAGTTTCGGGCTCTGCAAGAGTTCAAGGAGATATTTTAACATTAGAGATTGTAGAAATTTCAGGTTCTAGCCTTATTAATGGAAATATTACTGGAACAGATGTAATTCTCGGACGTGAAAAGATGTTAAGTAGAAGCATATATAAACATCCTAATAAAGTGTATGGAACGATACTCGCAAGAAATAATATTAAACTCATAAGTGCACTTGTTGATGGTGATGTTAAGGGTCGAGATGTTATTATAGGTCGGGGAACGGAAATTTCAGGAACCGTTTATTATGTAGATACAATTGAGGTTCATGATAAAGCTACTTTAGCTCATGAACCTGTTAAAATATCAGAAGAAGAATTACATCTATAAAAAATTATAGGTAAGGAGGATATTAAAATGTCTTATAAAGATAATTGGAAGGATGAAAAAAAGAGAAGTGAAGAAGAGAAAGAAAAAACTAAAGTAAGATGGGAATTAAATGACATTCGGGATGAACTCACGTTTGAATTGGATGATTTATATGATGATTTGCAAGATGATATTGAGGATATTAGAGATGATGCTGAAGATATTAAGGATGATTTAATAGATGATCTGGATGATCTTATGGATGAAAGAGAATCTTTGCTTAGGGAAGTCGGAGATTTTAGAGGAGATGTAGCCCAATATGGAGATGATGCTAGAGATAAGGTAGAACATGCGAAAGAAAAACTTGAGCGTTTACGTGAAAAAATTAGAATCCATGAAGTTAAGTTTAATGCAAAAGTTAGGAAAAAAGTAGATAAAGCAAAAAGAAAAGCAGCTAGAATAAATATATCCGTTGACCCTGACATGAGTGAAGAGTGGAGAGGTTGGGCTGATGGGCTAGGAGCTTCAGTTTCAGAGTTGGTTCGAAAATCGATGAAATTTGTCAAAAACAATATTGGAGATATTGCAAAATTAGAAGCATTAGGTCGAAATTTGGAGTTAATGGGAGAAGACATAGAAAAAGCAGTCAAGGAATCAGGGATAGAAGAAATTGGTGAGAAAGTTGAAAAGCAATTTGGAAAGAAGAAGAAGGGTGAACATAAAATTAAAGTGACATTTGACAATAAATCTAAAAAGGTTCGAATTAAAAAAAGAGTTAGTGGTTTAATCAAACTGCATAATAGTTTACCAATTGATAAATTAGCCCAAGCAATAGAAAAATCCGATGATGATGCTGAAAACTTAATTTATGAGTTAGTAGCAGAAGGTATTGAAGGTACACTTGAGCAAGAGGTATTTAAATTTACAAGCACTGGAGAAGAAGTTATAGCAAAACTGAATGAATTAATTGATAAAATGCAATAAAAAAAGGTGATAATATAGAATGTTTAACCCAACTTATGAAAAATTAGCAAAATTAGCAATTAATTATTCAGTTAACATAAAGAAAGGTGATAGAGTATTTATTACAGGTCCAGCTTTAGCAAAAGAGCTGTTCCAAGCACTATATATTGAAACTATTAAAGCAGGAGGTCATCCTCTGTTACAAGTGGCAATTGAAGGAATGCAAGAATTAAAATATAAGTATGCGTCTGATGACCAGTTAACTTATATGGATCCAATTGTAAAAACAATAATTCAAGAATTTGATGCCTATATAATAATATTTGGAGAATACAATACTCGAAAATTAAGTATGGTTGATTCAAAATTAATATCAAAAAAGAAAGGATCACAAGATAGTAGAGAAGTTTGGGATATTTTGACAAATAGAATTGGAACTAAAGAATTAAAGTACTTAGTCTTACCATTTCCATGTAATTCACTGGCTCAAGAAGCAAATATGGATTTATTCTCCTATTTTGAATTTATAGCAAAAGCATTGTATCTGGATAAAGATGATCCTGTAAAACACTGGTTAGAAGTTGAAACAAAGCAAGAAAAAATCTGCAATTATTTAAATAAAATTGATAAAATTCAAGTGATCGGTGAAGATACAGATCTCTCTATGTCAATAAAAGGGCGAATATGGCAAAATGATTGCGGTCGCTTAAATTTACCAGATGGTGAAGTTTGTACAAGCCCATTAGAAGATTCTGTAAATGGTCATATTCGATTTACATATCCAGGAATATATCATGGAAAGGAAATTCAGAATATATATTTAGAATTCAAGGATGGAAAAGTAATAAATTTCTCAGCAGATAAAGGTGTAGAACTATTAAAAGAACTATTAAAGATTAATAATGCGGATATCCTTGGAGAATTTGCAATTGGAACTAATTATGGTATCACTCAATATACAAAAAATATCCTTTTTGATGAAAAAATCGGGGGTACGCTACATTGTGCTCTTGGATCTGGAATAGTAGAGGCAGGTTCAAAAAATAAATCTGGTATACACTGGGATATTGTAAAAGATATGAAATTACCCAACTCTAAGATAATTGCTGATGGTAATGTAATTTATGAAGAAGGAAAATGGAAAATATAAATTTTAAAAATTAAAAATAAAAAAAGAGATAATGATAAAAAATGATTAATCCGATTTATGAAAAACTGGCTAAAATTGTGGTAGAATATTCCCTTGAGATAAAGAAGGGGCATACGGTGTATATAGGTGGACCTGCATTTGCAGTGGAGTTATTTCAAGCTTTAAATCTAGAAATTATTAAAGTTGGGGCTCATCCAATAATTAAGCCTAGTATTGAAGGAATAAGAGAAACTTTTTATAAATTTGCTTCAGAAGAACAGTTATTATATGTTAATAAAATTGAAGAATTTGTAAATAAAGAAGTTGATCGTTTAATCGAAATAAGAGCAGATTATAATACACGTAAATATAGTAAAATAAATCCTGAAATATTATCTAAGTACAGAAATGCTCCCGAAAGGAAGGAATTGATGAGGATTTATGAGCAGAGGACTACTAAGGGAGAATTAAAGTGGATTGTAATCCCATATCCTTGTAATGCTCTTGCCCAAGAAGCAAATATGGATTTATTTTCATATTCTGATTTTATAAACAAGAGTTTATTCTTAGATAAAGAAAATCCTGTTGAGGTGTGGCGTAAAATGCAGAGGCAACAAGACAGTTTTGTTAGCTATTTAAATGGTGTTAAGGAAGTTCGTGTTATTGGAGAATATACAGATTTATTACTATCAGTTGAGGGGAGAAAATGGATAAACTGTAGTGGCCAGAGAAATTTACCTGACGGTGAAGTTTATACTGGGCCAGTGGAAGATTCAGTTAATGGACATATCAGGTTTACATATCCTGGGATATATATGGGGAAAGAAGTTGAAGATATCTATTTGGAGTTTAAAGATGGGTTAGTAATTAAAGCGACAGCACAAAAAGGTGAAGAAATCCTTGAAGAAATATTAAAAATAGAGAATGCTAATAGAATAGGTGAATTCGCAATCGGAACGAATTATGGTGTTACGAAATTTACTAGGAATATGTTATTTGATGAGAAAATTGGTGGTACATTACATTGCGCTTTAGGTTTAGGTTTCGAATGGACTGGCTCAAAAAACTTCTCTTCAATCCACTGGGATTTACTAAAAGATATGAAAGTCCCAGGTTCAAAAATTATAGCTGACGGAAAAGTAATTTACGAAGATGGAAAGTGGAAAATCTAAATTGAATAATCTAATAAAAAAATTTTATAAAAATATTAAAAAAAATAAAAAAAAATTAGGAAATTAGGGGATAAAAAATGGAAGAAATTGCGAATAAGGAAACTTTTAGGGGATATCTATATTTTTGGAGTGGCCAATTGTTTTCTCTGCTAGGTTCTATGGTTGTATTTTTTGCAATTAATATTTGGATTGCATTTATTTACAATGATCCTATAATAAGTGCTTTTTCATCATTTTTGTTTGTACTAATGATGACAATTTGTATGCCTTTTGCCGGAGTAATAGCAGATAGAATTAATCGAAAAATACTTATAATAGTCGTCGATTCATTACAAGCTTATGTTACGATCCTCCTGATAATAATTTTTTATTTCGGGATGGCTAATATCTATATTATTTATCTCTTTGTGAGTCTTCGTGCCATATTTCAAGCCTTTCACGTACCAACCGTTAATGCAATTATTCCAACTATGGTACCAAAGGATAAGCTATCAAGGATTAATGGGGTGAACTTTTTATTTACAGGTGTAGTGCAACTCTTTGCACCAGTTGTAGGGGCATTGATGTTATTGTTTCTATCTTTGCATATGATACTATGGATAGATGTTGTTACATATTTTATTGCTTTAATCCCATTATTGCTGATTTCTATACCCTCAGTTAAACAAATCAATCAATCAGCAGAAAAAAAAGCGAAAAGTTCATTCTTAAAAGAGTTTAAATTAGGGCTTAAAACTTTAAAAATAATTCCAGGATTAGTTATTATGGTGATTTTATCGATGCTACTAAATTTCTTAATTCAACCTATTAATGGGCTTATGACTTTATTTATTGTCGATGTACATGGAGGAGGTCCAGGGCATGTAGCACTAGCTGATATTCTTTTTACCGGAGGGATGATTGCTGGAGCGATAGTGACTTCAATTAAGAAAAATTGGAAAAATAAGATCAGGGTTATTTTTATCAGTCTTTTAATTGCACTATTAGGATATATGATATTTGCTATAGCACCTATCGGAAACTACTATATTTTAGGTTTAGGTGGGGCTATTCTAGGTTTTAATTTGCCAATAATAAACGCACTCTATCAAACGTTTGTACAAACTACAGTACCAGTTGATAAGTTGGGAAGAGTAACTTCAATCGATCACACATTATCTTCAGCAATGTCACCAATAGGATCACTGCTTGCGGGACCAATGGCATTGCTTTTAGGGATTCCATCGTTGTTTTTCTTTAGTGGATTCCTTGGAGTGGTATGTACAATATGTTTTTGGACATTTACTGGTATTCGGAAAATCGACATTGATAGCAAAAGTGCACTCGAAGAAATAAATGGAAAAATCGATAATATATCAATTTAATTTTTTTTTTTTTTTTTTTAAAACTATAAATAAAAGGTGGAAAAAATAACAGAAAATTTAGCAAATCAACATACTTTTAGCAATTACCTCATTTTTTGGGTAGGGCAGTTATTTTCAGTATTAGGTTCATCAATTTCACATTTTGCGATTATTTGGTGGATAACTGATACAACAGGAAGCACAACTCTTCTTTCATTAGCGAGTTTTCTTTATGTATTACCAATGACAATTGTAATTGCTTTGTCTGGTGTAATAATTGATAAATGGAATCGAAAGACAATTATAGTGATTGTGGATTCACTACAAGCATATGTTATGCTTTTAGTAATCATAATATTCAACTTAGGAGGGGCTAATCCAATATTAATAGTCTCAATAATGAGTCTACTAGGAATCTTTCAAGGTTTTCACATTCCCACTATAGGTGCTATTGTTCCGACAATGGTTCCTAAGGATAAGTTAAGTAGAATGAATGGACTTAACTTTTTCTTAAGAAGTTTCATTCAAATCATTGGTCCAGTAATAGGAGCTTTGTTATTTTCAATTATTCCTTTTGAAATCATACTTTGGGTTGATCCACTAACTTTTAGCATTGCATTTATTCCATTATTGGTAATTAAAATTCCTAAAATCAAAAAGGAAGTTTTGGTTGGTGAGAAAACAACATTTTTGGATGATTTTAAAGATGGTGTTCGCACATTGAAATCAATTCCAGAAGTTTTTATGATGCTTCTAATATCAATGTTTGTTAACTTTCTATTAGTTCCAGTTAATATCTTGATGCCACATTTCATTAGATATAATCATTCTGGTGATGCGTCAAATCTAGCATTTGTTATTGCTTTTATGAATGGGGGTATGCTTTTGGGAGCATTGTTAACTTCTATAAAAAAAGAATGGAAACATGCCCTTTTCATCTATTTTGGACTAGAATTCATCTTAATGATGGGAACTAGTCTTATAGCTTTAACTCCATTTCAACTATTTTTAATGATGGGAATCGTAGGTGGCATTACTGTTATTACTGGTCCAATCCTTAATACTATCTATTTAACAATAATGCAGCGAAAAGTCCCCGCCGATAAAATGGGAAGAATATCTTCTCTCGATTGGGCGATTTCATCAGCAATAGTTCCAATTGCAACTATAATGGCAGGACCTTTATCAGAAATGATAGGAACTACAACTCTATTTCTAATTTGTTCAATTACCGGAATGATTATTACTTTGATAATATGGTGGATTGCACACACTCGAGTAAAAACTTTTTATAATAGGAAGGAAGTTAAAGAACTTAGTCAAGAAGCTGAGAGTTTAATTTTAGAAGGATAAAATAAATTTTTTCTTTTTTTCATTATTTCAAATTCTTATCTTGCTTATTTATCCAATTTAATAAATCTTTACTCTTTTTTGGAAAAAGATAACTTAAAATCTCTGTTGCAGTTTTTACGACGTTAGGGTCTTCATCCGAAAGTAAGCAATTTTCTAAAACACTATAGGTTTTATCACTTCTAAGCTCTAAAATTTTAAATGCTCGTAAACTTATCTTTCTAATTTCTTCATTATCACTTTTTTCGAGGAAATAATTCAGCATTTCTATAGCTTCTGATTTACTAATCTGGTTCGTTTTAACATAATCATAAACTTTAGCCACAGTTAAGTCTTTATTTATAAAATCAAGTGCATCTTGATATAGAGTTTTATTCAAGGAGTTAAGATTTTTATTTTTTTTTCTTAAATCAAAGGGACATTCATGATTCTCTGGTAATCTATGCTTATTGCAAAAAATCATGCCACAAAATTTACATCTGTATGGGATATCCTTTATTTCGGCATCACAGAGATAACAATTTGACAAGGCGAAAATATTTAATTATAGTTTTTTTTCTAATAATTTGTAGGATAGTTTCATTTAAAACTTCTATAAAAACTTATAAAGTATGTTCTAATCTATCAATGATATCATTTTGAATCGGAGTTCCAAGATCAATAAAAGTAGCATTATATCCTCCCACTTTTACGATTAAATCAGAATAATTTTCAGGATGTTTCTGAGCATCCCTTAAAGTTTCAGTTGAAACTGCTGTTGGCTGTACCTGCATCCCACCCTTATCAAAATATCCTTTTAAGAGAGAATAAAACTTATCTACATTTTCTTCTCTTAAAAAATTCTGAGGATGGATTCGAATATTTAAAGCAATACCATTAGTAGCATGGTCATAATTTAATTTAGCAACAGAATTTAAAATGGCGGTAAGTCCTTGTTTTTCAACATTATTTACAGGGGATAGACTGTTTGAAATTGCTTCCATTGCTTTTCTCCCATCTGCTGTAGGTTGTGTAAAGAATCCTTCCATTACATGAACTCCCATAGAATATGCACCAGCATTATATTGTCCACCTCTAATTGACTTATGTTTAGAAACTTCTCTACAAAAAGACTCCCAGAGATCACTTGCGAAGGAATCTATTTCCTCCTTATCATTTCCCCATTTTTCATATTTGTTTATTAACTTTTGCCGGAAATGTTCTTGACCTTCAAAATTTGAATTCAATATTTCAATAAGATCTGGTAATGACATTAAATTTTCTTCATAAACAACCTTTTTGATATTAAAGAGTGAATCAACTAATGTAGCAAAACCATAAGCAGTGATAGAGGAAAAATTATATTTCGCAC
>JAEOTW010000253.1 GCA_016839655.1 Promethearchaeota archaeon
GTTGGAAAGAAGTGATTCGGTTCCCAAATCCATAAAGGGTTTTAGAACTATATTTTGTAGTTGCATACATAAATATAATCACTTCTTTCTAATAAGTTTAGCGGTAAATAATCTAATATTTAAAAATCATAAAAATAATATTTCAAAATATCAATTAAGTTATAAAAATAAATAGAATAAATTACAGTTCATTAGGATTCAGACTTTAAAATCCTTTGATACTGTTTTATTTTAAGTAATTTTTAATAACAAATTCTATATAAGAAATTTCTATAATAATTAAATTAATAATTGAAATAGATTCATATTAGTAATTAAAAATGTTTGATATTAACAATATCAGAAATATTTGCGTGGTTGGAGCAGGGATAATGGGACATGGAATTGCTCAAGTTTCTCTAATGGCCGGCTTTAATGTCACTTTAATTGATTTAAAAGAAGAACTCGTAGATAAAGGTTTGAAAAAAATTGAGGAAGGATTAGAAAAAATTAAAAATAAAGGTAAGTTGGGAGAAATTCCCTCTATTGGTGATCTTTTAAGAAAGTGTACAAAATCAACCGATTTGGCTTCTGCTGTGAATGATGCTGATTTTGTGTTTGAAGCAGTCGTTGAAAAAATAGAGATTAAAAAAAAAGTGTGTAACATAGTCATGCAAAATTCACCTTCTTACTGTATTTTTGCCTCAAATACCTCAACATTTAGAATAACTGAAATTGCTGAAGATTCAAAAAGACCAGAACAGGTCATTGGAATGCATTTTTTTCCACCAGTTCCTATTCAATGCTGTGTTGAGGTAATGAAAGGGGAAAAAACTTCGGATGACGTATTAGATATATGTGTAGCTCTTGGTGAGAAATTACCTTGTTCTAAAGGAAAAAGGCTTTCAGTGAGAATTGAAAAAGAAAGTCCAGGATTTATAGCAAATAGATTACTAATTCCTTCACTTATATATTCAAACTGGATTTTTGACCAAGCATATGAAAAAAAAGTTCCATGGGAACAGATTGATGCCGATGCAGGAGCAGGACAGTTAGTCTTAATGGGTCCATGTCAATTAAATGATTATCTTGGAATAGATGTTAGTTATAATAGTCTGAAGAGTTATGAAAAATATATATCCCGTGATTTTGCTCCAGGTAAAGTGCTTACTAAACTCGTACTAGAAGGAAATTTTGGAAAAAAGACAGGAAAAGGCTTTTATGATTGGACAAAGGGGACACCAAAAGTAAATTTAAGTAAAAAAGCAGGCTTATTTAACCCTGAAATACATTTAGCAATCCAATTAAATGAAGGGTGTAAGCTTTTGGAAGAGAAAATCGTTTCTGGTTATAAAATTATTGATGATATTATGTTAAAAGGAACTAATATGCTTGGTCCATTTAGTGCCGGTAGACTTAATTTCGAAAAGTGGTCTAAATTATTAGAAGATATTGCAGAAAAGTCGGGAAAGAATTATCTTAAACCCTGTAACCTTATGAAATCTGGTGATTTCGTTAAAATGAGAAGGTAACTTCCATGTGATTTATAAATATAATAAATATTTAATTTTCAAAAATAAAAATAAAAAAAAGGATTATAATAATCCAGTATATCTCTGAATTTGGGATTGAATTAAAAGAAGTTGGATGTTTCTTGATCCGCCAATTACTTCTTCAATTTTACTAATATCACATAATTCATCAACAGGGGTATTATCTGTGATCGATATGCCCCCCATATGTTGTTGAGCTTCATAACAGACTTCATGTGTAAGTTTAGCTAAATAATATTTACCTTGAGAAGAAATAGACGCCACCCATTTTTCTGCCTCTTTAGAGGGCTTTTCTGCAAATAAGATTCTCTCATCGTATACAGTTGCGGCTTGTAGAGCGAGAGCAGTAGCAGCATTAGTCTTTGTTAATAAATCTGCTAATCCATATCCGACACCTTGATATCTGATCACAGGTTTGCCAAATTGTTTCCTTAAATTGGTATAAATAATACCATAAACTAATCCCGCCCAGCAAATTCCTACGCCACTTCCCATTATTGAAAGTCTCTCAGGAACTAATCCTTCAAAAAGTCTTTTATATCCAAGTCCATCATCTGCAAGTA
>JAEOTW010000254.1 GCA_016839655.1 Promethearchaeota archaeon
CAAACCATAGAGGACATTTACTAGTTTTACAAAAAATGAGTTGCCGATCTTTCGAATAAAGCTTAAATCATCTGAACCTCCACCAGGCATAAACCTTGATCCTTTAACTACGTCAGCACCTAAAGCTATCTCTTTTAAATATCTAGGTATTTCTTTAGGAAGCATCGAACCATCTGCATCTAAAATAATAATGATATCTCCAGAAGCATTATCAAAAGCTTGTCTTAAAGCCTGACCTTTCCCTTTGCCATCTTGCGTTAAAAATTTTATCCCATTTTCTTTTACTATTTTCATTGTATTATCGTATGACCTTCCATCTATTATCAGAACGTCATCTACATAGTCCTCAGTCTGTTGAATAATCTCTCCAATGGTATTCTCTTCATTTAGTGTAGGTATGATAGCTTGAACCCTTTTTCTTGAATTGATCGCATATGAATTCAAATGTAAATATGATAATAAATTAAGATCTTTATTAGATCTAAAGTTATTGATGGACCCCCCTAACTCGCTTGATATATTCGTCATAGTAAATCACTGGATGCCTCAAGATTATTTGATATGAACGCGATATATATACTATGCCGTAGCTATAAATCTAATCTTTCTTTCTAATAAATATTAAATAATTATTTTAGTAATATTCATAAAACAAACCAGAAATAATTCCTAAGACTCACTAATCTGTCGCCATGCAACCAAGTTAATTCGAATTGATTACTAGTATCACTATACACCCATAGTTCGAAGCTGATTTGTAAGTTTTCATTATATTTAGAGGTAATTTGGACATCTGTTAAACGATCATTTATTAAGATTTCATGGATTACGATTGTCCTCTCATTTCGAGTCATATTAACTATCGACCACGTAAATGGCAGTAAATAATTCTCATTTTTAAGGAGAATATGGCTAGATTCGTGTATTATCATTGGAAGGCTGAAATTTGATGACGACTCGTTTGCAGAATATTCTTTAGGATTAAGCATTTTTACAAATATTTTTACATATTTAATATCATCCATGTGATTTTGTACGTTAACAAACCAATTAAGTGGCACATTACTACTTACATTTCTATCGTCATTTGGAAAATAGTTTTCAGCTAGTTTTTCTTGGTTGAGTATAGCAAAGGAAATGTAGGGTTCACTATCATTAGACTTGAAAAACGGTAAATATGGAAATACCATAGAAGATAATATTAAAAAACCAACAACAAAAAAAATATTCCTCCATTCTTTAAGTTTCATATGTATTTTCCACCAACATCTTACTAGTAGTTCTTATTTTATAATAATCTTTGAATAAGTTCCATAAAAATAATATCACAAAAATAAATAGTAACAGGATGACCCTGCTAAAAATATTATTTTTCGTTCTTATTTCAGCGGTTCTTTGCGTGCGTGCAATATTTTGTGCTCTAATATTAATTTCACTACATTTCTCTATTATATGAACAGCATTTTCAGAAGACGATGATAAATCACCATTTTTATACTGAATTTTTGCTTCGGACAATAGTTCAATTAAATTATTTAAATCATTAACTAAGATATTCATCTCACCTACATCTTCATCTACAGAAAGCAACCTTTCAAAAGAAAAGTCAATATTATGCTCAGCCAAGATAAGATAGGATTTAGTAGCTTCTGCATCTGAATTAACAAACACAATAAAATTAGACCCACTAATAAAAATTAAAATTATAAAAAATCTATACTTCATTTCAGTCACATTTCAGGACTTATTTAATGTATTCCGCGCGCGCAACTTGCATTTTACTAGGAATAATAAAAATCTTAAGGTAGAGGAGGGGGAAGACACTGGTTGTTGAGGCATCCAGAGTTTAAAACTCCCCCAGCCCACCAGATACCATATAACTAAAATAAATATAAATGACTTTATATCAAAAAAATATGACATTCTATCAATATTAAATATTATATCAAAAATATTTTACAAAATATCCCCATAATGGGTTATGTAAATTAAGACTCGGTTAGTAATAAAACAGAATAACCATCAATCGTTAAAATATCTGCGGCGTCTATTTGACTCAATTGTATGCTAGGATTAGTATATGGAATAGATCCATCTATTTTTTGTACATTTAATTGACCCGTTAATCCAGTAATAGATACCGTTCTTGTGGTTGTTGATTTGAATATCAATAAGAGGGATACTTTGTTGTTGTGTTCCCATGCAATGGTTCGGACATCCTCAGAACTACTTGATGATTCCAGAATATTATCTCCAACATCAAGATTTGTTCCAATTATCTTTAAAAGATAATAAGGATACCATGGTTCGTTATCATCTAAATTTACCATACCAAATCCAAAGCCTCCGGTAGGCTTGATTTCTTCTCTACTTTTGAAAGAACCGAAAGTAGAGAAAAGCGAATAATCAACATTTTTTAATATGCAAGTTCGTAGAACGAGAGAACACCAAATAACATTAATTTCTTGTTGCAACCTTGGGTCTGTTCCCTCCCACCATACATGATTCATGTTAAATTCAGTCATCATGACTGGCAGGTTTATTCCATAAGCATCAAAATAAACTGATCGAGCATTATCAACACCATAAAGGCTGTTACTTTCTTCAATAAATGTAGTTTCAGCACGAGAGAATAAAGTTTGGTCATCTGGATTATCACCGTCCATTAAAGGCATGTCATATTTATTAAATGAGAAAAAATCTATCGGCACTGCATTTTCAATAAATCCGTCTAGTACATCTTTCATCTGAGAACAATCAGTACTCAACAATACATTTGAATTGACTGATTTCATACCGTTTCTTACAGCTTCAAAAAGATCGATATAATTTTGGAGTTTAATTGGATCTTCTTGCCATCCAAAATAATGGTTTGGTTCATTTATTATCTGATAGTATTTAACAGGAAGTCCAATATCTTTAAAATGTTGCACCCAGACCTTTGCGTAAGCCGCATAAGTCTCGGGGAAAGGTAAACCTGTGAGAGGATTTGAGGTCATACCATTAGGAAACATAAAATTACCAGTCGTAGGATCTATGAAACCAAGACAAATAACTGGTTCCGCTCCTGCTTCAAAGATTCTTTGCATAAGTATATCGACGTTTTCCCAGTTGAATACACCTGTTTGTGACGACTCATACCATATACTACATGGTTCAATTCGGTCACTCCATAAACGTACTACTTGGAAATTTGCATTACTTGTCAAAGTTCGTAATTCCTCACGGCCCTGCCAGGTATCCCATTCATAATTCATACCAAATCCAGTTGAAAATTTGTTAGTCTCAATAACATTGTTTTTATTTAAACTTACAATAATATCAGCTTCTGGTTCGATCACTTCTGGGCCGATATAATGATCATCAATCACAAGACAATCAGCATATATTCGAGTTGCATGATTCACCCCATATACATATGCCAGTCCTAGACGAACTGTATCAACTCCCATATCACCAGTATTCGTTGCTACACTGGAAAGTACTAGATCCCCATCAATCCAAGTCTTCATCTCACCGTCGGGACCTTTTTTCCAATAAGTCTCCACGCAATAGTATTGACCTTCAATAGGTATTGGCGTTGAAGCACTTTCCCAAATATTTAAACCGGTTTGGTAAAACCTATCCTGTCCTGAAACTCTGACAATCCCTATAGATGCAATAACTTGATCACCGCTAGAGAAACTAATAAAATTCATCCGATCTTCATTATCAGAAAACGGTAAACCTGTAGAAACTAGGAAATACGCTCTAATATAAAAACTATCAAGCTCATTTTCAAGTTCGTAATAATAATATGCTCGTTCAACCAACTCAAGACCATCAGAGTAAAATCTACCATGGAAATTACCATGATGAGGATTATATGACCAAATTTGAGCGGTATCTCCTAAAGATACCGTTTTATTAGGGTGTTCAATCTCAAAGGTGTCAATGAGAATTGGCGGTTGTTGACTGAGTTCGAATGTTGCTGTCACCCACTTGTCCCTCGTCATAATCGTTGAAGTCGGGTTTTCACTACCCCACAAGTCACCACTCCAACCCGTGAACTCCCATCCAACATCAGGGACAGCAGTAAACGAAACCAC